>JBQCJQ010000331.1:0-20704 GCA_051952615.1 Humibacter sp. | reverse complement strand
CTGTCCCACGGATTCGACCTGGCGACCTACCTGGTCGGCCCGATCCGGGAGGTCTCGGCCGCTCAGCAGACCTATATCGAGCAGCGGCCGCGGCTGACCGGCACCGCCATCGGACACAACGCGACGGCGACCGGTGAGCCCGCGCCGGTCGAGAACGAGGACTACGCCGCCGTGCTCGCGCGCTTCGAGGGCGGCGCGCTCGGCGTGTTCGAGTCCAGCCGCATCGCGGTCGGACCCCGCGCGGAATACATGGTCGACGTCTACGGCACCGAGGGGTCGTTGCGGTGGGACTTCCAGCGGATGAACGAGCTGAGGCTCGCCATCCGTGGCGACTCGGACTACGGATACACCACCCTGTACGCGCAGCCGGGCGACGGCGACTTCGCGCGATTCCAGCCCGGCGGCGGCACGGCGATGGGCTTCGACGACCTCAAGACCATCGAGGCGGCGTCGTTCCTCCGCTCCGTCGCGGAGGGCGTGCAGCACGGTCCGTCCGTCGCCGACGGGCGCGCGGCAGCTGCGATCGCGGATGCCGCGCTGCGCTCCGGCACCACGGGCCGCTGGGAGAGCGTCGTCCCCGTGGGTTGAGGAGTTACCCACCGAAGGCGATGACGCCGCTGGCCGTGCCGAGGAAAAGCATCCCGCTGACGAAGGACGGGGTCGCGAAGTTCGGCAGCGGACCGGTGTCGAGGGTCTGCATGGGTGCGCCCGAGCTCGCGGAGAACTCGGTGAGGCCGCCATCCGGGTAGGTCGCTGCCCACACGGTGCCGCCGACGACGATCGGGGCGCCGTTCGCACCCTGCAGTACCGGGCCGAGCGCGCGCGCTGTCACCTCGATGACCTGGACGCCACCACCGCGGCACGGCACGAACAATCGCCCGGTCACGGGGTCGAAGGCAGGTCCACCGTCGGGGTCGCTGCCGCAGACGCCGCCGATCTCGGCGACGCGTGAGAGGTCGGATGCCTGCAGCAGGTATCCATTGTCGGTCTTGCCGACCGCGAAGACGAGGCCGCCGGGGAGCAGCACCGGGTTGCCGGTCGCGAGATCTTCGTCGCCGCCGGCCGCCTCGTCTCTGAACGAGGCGAGCACCTGCAGCGTCGGCGACAACTTCACGACGCTCTCCGTCAGTTCGATCTGGTCCATGCCGGGCGGCCACGGGTTGGAATTCCCCGTCGTGACGTAGACACTGCCGTCCGGTCCGATCGCCGGGGCTCCGCCCGAGAGCCAGATGGCGCCACCCTCGCCATCCTTCGCCACCTCGAAGCTCACGAGATCGCCCTGTGCCGTCTCGGACGCCCCGACGAGCCAGCCGTGATAGCTGCCGCAGTCGCCGTAGTTGCCGCCGTATCCGATGTAGACGCGGCCATTGCCGATCGCGAGACCGGCGCGCTGAAGCAGGTGGGCGGGGTCTTCCCCGCCCGGCAGCGGAGGATCCGCGTTCTCGCTGAACATCACATGCCCGTTCGCGACCGAGAGCCCGACGAGCCGATGGTGCACGCTGCCGTCGCCATCGACGACCTCACCGACCGCGAAGACCTCGCCGCGAGCCGGGTCGATGGCGAGCGACGAGGTGATGCCGAGCGGATCGACGTTGCCGCAGCCGACCTGCTGCCGGACGTTCGTGAGCGGTGCGCCCAGCTGGTACGACCACAGGCGGCGCCCGGTCGTGCGATCGAGTGCGACCACGGCGTCCGATTCCGTGCCGACGATCACCGTGTCGCCGATCACGACGGGCTGGCCGTAGACCGCAGAACCGAGATCGACGTTCCATGCTTGTCTGGCGGGGTTCGGGGCAGTGCCCGACACGGATGCCGTGCGTGCCTGGTCCGAGTGGTAACTCGGCCACATGGGCACCGCGACGGGTGCGGGCGTCGGCGACGCCGACGGAGTCGGTCTCGGTGCAGGAGGAGTCGACGGCGCCACATGGTCGCCGCCGTCGACACAGGCGGCGAGCAGGAGCGCCACGGTGCAGGCGACCGCGACGCGGAGCATCCGAAGCCTGCGCATGCCTCCAGTCTCCGCCTCTCCGGAGGAATGTGCGGTCCGCGCCGTTGGTTGGTGCATAAAAGGGATCACTCACAGACGATGAGGAGCGAAGGCATGACCACCGAGGCACCGATCATGTACACGACGACCTGGTGCGGGTACTGCCGCAATCTCAAGACCCAGCTCTCGCTGGCGAACATCGCCTTCACCGAAGTGGACATCGAGCGGGATCCGGATGCCGCGGCAACGGTCGAGCGCGTCAACGGAGGCAATCAGACGGTTCCGACCGTGCTGTTCTCCGACGGGTCAGCGATGACGAACCCGTCGGCCCGCGAGGTCGCCGACAAGCTGGTCGCGCTCGCCGGCTGACCCGCCGTTCCAGCACGGGCCACGGACGCAGCGTCACTTGTTGACGAGTGTGATCTCGAAAGCGTAGAGGTCGGGTCGATAGCAGTGGTGGCCGTACTCGACGGCCCTTCCGTTGTTGTTGTACGCCGTGCGGTCCATCGTGAGCACGGGGCCGTGGTCCTTGACGTTCAGCAGTCGGCTCTCCTCGTGGGTCGCAGCCCGTGCGCCGATCGTCTGCTGCGCGACGCTCAGCAGCGTGCCCCGCGAGCGCATCAGCTGGTAGAGGCCGCGGGCGCGCAGCTCCTCTTCCGTGATGTCGCTGAACTCCTCGGGCAGAAAGTTCTCCAGCACCGCCAGCGGCACGCCGTCGGATGACCGCACGCGCCTCACATGCAAGACGGGTGACCCCGTCGGGATCGACAGCACCTCGGCGATGTGGTCATCCGCGGCGATCATCTCGCGTGACAGCAGGGTCGTTGTCGGATGCTTGCTGCCGCGCTCCAGGTCGTCGAACAGGCTTGTGAGCTCGACCTTGCGCGTCAGCGGACGCTGAACGACCTGCGTGCCGATCCCGCGCCGCCGCACGAGGAGTCCCTTGCCGACGAGCTCCTGGATCGCTCGGCGCACCGTGGGACGCGAGAGTCCCAGCCGCTCTCCGAGCGCGACCTCGTTCTCGAGCCGTGAGCCGGGCGGCAGGATGCCGTCGTTGATCGCCTGCTCGATGATGGTCGCGACCTGGAAGTACATCGGGATGGGGCCCGAACGGTCGACATCCATGAAGAGCTCCGACGGGAGCATCGTCTGCTCGGCGATGGAATCCGCCATGTTCGCTCCAGGTGACAAAGTGCTGACTTTGTCCGTAGTTTACGTCATACCGTCAAGGACGCCGGCCCAGCCCCGCGGCAGCTGCAGCGCGGGATACGGAAGAATGCCCTCATGGCACATCCGGAACCCGTGTACACCCTTGAACAACTCGAAGCAGAGCCCGTCGCGGACTTCGCCTCCTTCACCCGCGACGACGCGGTGCGGCTCGGTGAGATCGGCGTCGCACTCATCCGTGAGCGCGGCATCAACCTCTGCGTCGAGGTGCACATCGGCGACGAGCTCGCCTACCGTGCCCAACTCGGCACGACCGGCGAGGGCAACGCCGAGGTGATCGCGGGCAAGCGCCTCGTGGTGAAGCACTTCAAGCACAGCTCGTTGCTCGCCAGGTTCAAGAAGGATGCCGACCCTTCGGTGGCCGACGGACTGGGCGACGAGTACAAGTTCTGGGGCGGCAGCATCCCGCTCTTCGTGAACGGCGAGCTCATCGGCACCCTCTCGTCATCCGGCGAACCGGACGTCGTCGACCACGAGACGATCGCGGACGCCCTCGCGATTTTCCGCGCCTGACGGGGCTGTTGCCGCGGGCGGTCTGAGTCACAGTAAGCTCACAGCTTCGGCGGGCACGCACGGGAACTTACGAGAGGGGCACCGTGTTCTCCCTCTCGTAAGGAGTTCACAATGAGCAACTATCGCAAGGATCCCGAGGCCGTCGCCAAGCTGACGCGCCGCCAGTACGACGTGACGCAGAAGGCGGCCACCGAGCCGGCGTTCCGCAACGAGTTCTGGGACAACCACGAGGCTGGGCTGTACGTCGACATCGTGTCGGGCGAGCCGCTCTTCGCCTCGACGACGAAGTACGACAGCGGATGCGGATGGCCGAGCTTCACCGCCCCGCTCGACCCGGCGAACATCGTGGAGAACACCGACACGGCGTTCGGCATGATCCGCACCGAGGTGCGTTCGGCGCACGGTGACAGCCACCTTGGCCACGTGTTCGACGACGGTCCGGTCGAGGCCGGCGGGCTGCGCTACTGCATCAACTCCGCCGCTCTTCGCTTCGTGCCGCTAGCCGACCTCGAGCGCGAGGGCTACGGACAGTTCGCGTCGCTGTTCCAGCGCGACACCTCGGCGACGGCGTAACCGACAGGCGAACGCCACGCCGAGCGGCGCGGCCGAGCAAGAAGGGATGTGACGCTCGTCGTGACGACGGGCGGGCATCCGACCGACAATGGCAGCATTCATCAACAAGGAGTCATGAGCATGAGCACTGAGCGAGCGATTCTCGCCGGCGGTTGTTTCTGGGGAGCCCAGGAGCTGCTGCGCCACAGGCCCGGAGTGATCTCGACGCGCACCGGATACTCCGGCGACCCGAACACCCCGAACGCCACGTACCGCCACCACGGCGACCACGCCGAGTCGGTGGAGATCATCTTCGATCCCGACGTGATCAGCTACCGCGAGATCCTGGAGTTCTTCTTCCAGATCCACGACCCGTCGACGAAGAACCGTCAGGGCAACGACATCGGCCGCAGCTACCGGTCGGCGATCTTCTACCTGTCGCCCGAGCAGGAGCGCATCGCGCGCGACACCATCGCGGATGTCGATGCCTCTGGTCTCTGGCCGGGCAAGGTCGTCACCGAGGTCGAGCCCGCCGGCGAGTTCTGGGAGGCCGAGGAGGAGCACCAGGACTACCTGCAGAAGTACCCGGCGGGATACACCTGCCACTACGTGCGCCCGAACTGGCGCCTCCCGCACCGCGAGGCCCAGACCGCGTAGTCCCGAAGCGCCCTCAACCGGCGGAAGGCTACTCAGCCTGCGACGACGGCCTGCACCTCTTCTCGGGGAGCGACGTCGTGCAGCGACCGCAGGGCGACGCCCGCGAAGGCGTGGCCCGACTCGAGCCGATCGGTGGCGGATGCGCCGCCCAGCAACCCATGAAGGTAGCCGGCGGCGAAGGCAGCCCCCGCTCCGACCGGCGCGACGACGTCGACGACTCGTGCGGGCACGAACGCGGCGCCATCTCGGTCGAACGAGGTGGCGCCGACGTCGCCGTCCTTCACCACGAGCTCGGGTGATGGCAGCAGCTTCCGCACCTGCTCGGGGGTCTCGCATCCCCAGAGCACGTTCGCCTCGTCGAGGCCGACGAACACCAGGTCGGATGCCCGTGCCTGCGCAAGCAACGCCTCCGCGGCCTCCTCCACCGGCCACAGCGCCGGCCGGTAGTTGACGTCGAAGGAGAAGAGTGCGCCGGCGGCCCCAGCCAACTCGCGCACGTGCGAGACGAGCTCTGCGCACCCGGGGGAAAGCGCGATCGTGATGCCGCTCATGTGAACGACGCGCACGGTGGACAGGTCGGGCAGATCCGCCGTCGCTGCCGTGAGCGCCGCAGCGGCGGACCCTCGCCGGTAGTAGTACACCGTCGTCCCGGTCGGGGTCGGGTCCTTGAAGTACACCGCGGTCGGGGCTTTCCGATCGACGAGCACGCGTGAGACATCCACACCGTATGCGGAGATCTCACGCAGCATCCGCTGCCCGAACGGATCGTCGCCGACCGCGCTCACCCACGCCACCGAATGTCCGGCGGCTGCGAGGTAGCTCGCGGTGTTCGACTCGGCGCCTCCGATGCCGATGCGCACGGCATCCGCGTCGGCAAGCCGCTCACCCTGCGGCACGAGCTGCACCATGGTCTCGCCGATCGCGACGACGTCGTAGGTGCGGCCGGGGTTCGCCTGCCCGATCATCCCGTCGTGCTGCGCGCTCATGCCGTCGCGAGCAGGGGAGCGATGGCGGGCAGCTGCGCCGGATCGGCGAGCGCCGACCCGATGGCGACGACGGATGCCCCGCCGGCCAGGAACGCCGCCGCGTTGGACGAGTCGATTCCTCCGGTCGCGACGAAGCGCACCTGCGGGAACGGGCCCGCCATGTCCTTGAACCAGGCCGGAGTGAGCCGCGCGGCCGGGAACGCCTTGAGCCAGCGAAGCCCGATGGCCACGGCCGCCTGCACCTCGCTCGCCGTCGCGACGCCAGGGATGCACGGCATGTCCGCGTCGAGGGACGCCCGCACCACCTCGGCCGAGAAGCCGGGGCTCACGGTGAAGGATGCACCGGCACGGCGGGCATCCGCGACCGTCTGATCGTTGATCACCGTTCCGGCGCCGACTCCAAGCCCACGTTCGCGAGCCGCCGCGACCGTCGCCTCGAGCGACTCGATGTCACGAGGGGACTGGATGGGCACCTCGACGAGCGTCATGCCCAGGTCCCACGCGATGTTCGCCAGCTCGAGGGTGCGCTCTGGTCCGAAGCCGCGAAGGATGGCCATCACCGGGCTTGCGCCGAGGGTCGTGTCGAGCCATTCGTTGCCGGTCTGCATTGATCGATTCTCCCGTTGGATCGAAGCCGTACCACCTAGGTTATGCGGCGCCACGTGGGCTCGCGAACGTGTGGGTTGCCCGCGATGGGTACCTTCTGCGGCCCTGTCCGCATCGCGATGTGCACCCCGTTAGGGGGAAGGCTATCGGCTACTTGATTTAATAACACTCTTGGTTTTATATTTTCCACCAACGCCGGGCAGCTCCCACGTCCGGGTCGAAAAGCAAGCACATACGCAGAACACACATCCACACGACACAGGAGTTTCAATGAAGAAACGGGCTCTCAAGATCGCCGTGCTCCTTGCATCCGTCAGTACGATCGCGGCGCTGGCAGGGTGCAGCGGAACCGGCGCCAACGGCACCTCGGACCAGGGCAAGGCCGACCCCAAGGCGAAGGTCACTATCACCGTCGGGGACGAGCCGACCGCCGACAAGGCGGCAGACCGCGCGAACTTCCTCGACCGTCTCAAGCAGTTCGAGAAGGCGAACCCGAACATCACGGTCAAGCCATCGACCGAGTACTGGCAGGCGCAGACCTTCCAGGCCAAGCTCGCGGGCGGCACGCTGCCGGACACCATGAACGTCTCGCTCACCTACAGCCAGCAGCTCATCCACAACGGCCAACTGCCCAACATGACGCCCTATCTGAAGCAGATCGGTCTGCTGGATGAACTCAACCCACTGGCGTTGAAGAACGTCGAGGATGCCAAGGGCAACGTGTACACCGTGCCCTACGGGCTCTTCTCCGTCGGCATCGCCTACAACCGGGCCATCTTCACCAAGGCCGGTCTCGACCCGAACAAGCCGCCGACCACGTGGGACGAGGTGCAGCAGTACGCCAAGACGATCCACGAGAAGGTGCCGAGCGTCGCGGGCTACGCCCAGCTGACCACGAACAACACCGGTGGCTGGATGCTCACCACCATGACCTACAGCATGGGTGGCACCATCACCAACCAGGCCGGCACGAAGTCGACGATCGGTGCCCCCACTCAGCAGTCCCTGCAGACCCTGCACGACATGCGGTGGGTGGATGACTCGATGGGCAGCCAGTTCCTCTACAACCAGGACGACATCCGCAAGGCGTTCGCCGCGGGCAAGATCGGCATGGTCCTGCAGGCGCCGGACATCTATGACCAGGCGGTTCACCTCTACGGCATGAACCCCGCCGACTTCGGCGAGGGAGCCCTTCCGCAGGCGAACGGCGAGAACGGAACGCTCACGGGTGGCACCATCGCGATGTTCAACGCAAAGGCGACGCCGAACCAGCTGCTCGCCGCCGCCAAGTGGGTCAAGTTCATGAACTTCGAGCAGTACTTCGACGAGCAGGTCGCCGTGCAGAACGCGAAGGCGTCCGCCGCGTCGAACGCCGCGGTCGGAACGCCAGGGCTGCCGCCGGTGAAGGACGCGGTGTACCAGCGCTACCTCGGCTGGATCAAGAACGAGATCAATGTGCCTCTCGACCAGTTCGCCGGGTACACGTCATCGAAGCTGCCGCTCATTCCGGAGCCCGCCGATGCCCAGAACACCTACGCCACGCTCGACCCCGATGTGCAGAAGGTGTTGACGGACAAGAACGCTGACATCAAGGCGCTGCTCAACACCGCCAGCCAGACGATCGACCGGAACCTGGCGCAGCAGCGCTGAGCCGATCACGTGATGGGCCGGCCGCAGCCCGGTCGGCCCGTCACGCGGTGAGGACCAACCATGTCACGAACAATCGATGTACGCCTGACGCGCCAGCCGCGTCGGCGTCGCTCCCTCGTCGGGTGGTACCGATCGGGCGGCCTGACGGCTGTGCTGTTCGCCATCCCGGTCGTGTTGATCTTCCTGTACTTCAGTTGGGGTCCCGTGGTGCGCGGGCTGCTGATGAGTGTGGAGAAGACCAATCTCGTCACCTCGACCTTCGTCGGTCTGAGCAACTTCACTTACGTGCTCACCGATCCCGGACTTCCGCAGGCCGCCTTGAACACCGTGTACTACGCGGCGCTCGGACTGGTCTTCGGCTTCCCGATCCCGATCCTGATCGCCGTGTTCGTCAACGAGCTGCGGCGCATGGGATGGATGTACAACCTGCTGGCGTACCTGCCGGCGGTGGTGCCGCCCGTCGCGGGCATCCTGCTCTGGAAGTTCTTCTACGACCCGTCGAGCATCGGAATCTTCAACACCATGCTGGGTTGGGTCGGGCTCGGGCCCTATCCGTGGCTCAACTCGGAGGCGATGGCCATGCCGTCGCTTGTCATCTACACGACCTGGGCGGGAGCCGGCGCAACGGCGATCATCTATCTCGCGGCGATCGGCGGGATCAGTCCCGAGCTCTACGAGGCTGCCGAGATCGACGGTGCGGGCATCTGGTCGCGGCTATGGCACGTCACCATCCCGCAGCTGCGCAACGTGATCTTCATCATGATGCTGTTGCAGCTGATCGGTACGTTCCAACTCTTCACTGAGCCGTTCCTGTTCACCGGAGGCGGTCCGAACAACGCGACCGAGACCATCATGCTCAAGATCTACAACTACGCCTTCGTCAATGGAGACTACGGGGCAGCGACGGCGCTGAGCGTTCTTCTCGCCGTGTTCCTGTGTCTGCTCTCGATCGCCTACCACTTCGTCACCAAGCGTTGGAGCCCGTCATGACCTCAGCAGGGGAGAGCATCGTCGTAGCACCCGCCGAGTTGCAAGCCGTCGAGCCAGAGGTCGCGCGAAAGCGTCGACGCATGCGAGAGGCGAAGGAGCGTGGCGCGATCTCGGCCGCAGATCGAAAGCGTCCGGTCGTCATCGTCTCGATGTGGATCTTGCAGATCGTCATGTTCGTGGGTCTGCTCTTCGCAGGGCTCGGCCCGATCGCGTGGTCGGCACGGGCATCCCTCAGCAGCAGCCAGGCCATCCTCAGCGATCCGATGAACATCTGGTCCGCTCCATTGCAACTGGGGAACATCGCAGAAGCATGGAACGGAGCTCAGATCGGATCGGCGCTCGGCAACACGGTGATCGTGGCGCTCGGCAGCACGATCGCGACTCTTTTCGTCAGCGCGACCGCCGCATATCTTCTGAGCGTGCTGCGGCCGAAGTGGAGTCCGATCCTGTCCGGCGCCATCCTCGCAACGCTCTTCCTGCCTGGCGTGATCAGCCTCGTGCCGCTCTACCTCACCATCCTGCACATGCCGGTGCTCGGAGTGAGCCTGCTGAACACCTTCTGGGGTGTCTGGTTGCCGGCGGGCGCCAGCGCTTTCAACGTGATCGTGTTGAAGCGCTTCTTCGACTCCATCCCGCGCGAGCTCATCGAGGCGGCGCGCATCGACGGTGCGAGCGCAATTCGGGTGTTCACAACGGTGGTCATCCCACTGTCCCGGCCCATTCTCGGAGTCGTCACACTGCTGACGATCATCGCTTCGTGGAAGGACTACCTGTGGCCGCTGCTCGTGTTGGCTGCGCCCGCGCTGCAGCCCGTGTCGGTAGCGCTCGCGAACCTGCCCAACGGCGCGATGCCGTTCTCGGTACAGATGGCGGCGGTGTTCCTGACCATCATCATCCCCGTCGTGCTGTTCGTGGTGTTCCAGAAGCAGTTCCTGCGCGGGGTCAGCTCGGCTGGAGGGCTCAAGGGATGACCGCACTCACGGGCACCCGGGTACTGGTCACCGGCGCGGCCGGTCGGATCGGCAGCGTGGCCACGCGGCATCTCGCCGAGCGCGGAGCTCTCGTAACGGCACTGTGTCAGCCGGGACAGGTGGTGGATGGTGCAGACCGGGTGGTGCACGGCGACACACGATCGGAGCACGATGTCGCGGAGGCACTCGACGGCGTCGAAGCCGTCGTGCACCTCGCTGCACTGGCGCATCGCGACAACGGAACGCCATACGACGTGTACGCCACGAACGTGGTGTCTACGTTCAACGTTCTCGCGCAGGCCGCCCAGCGGGGAGTTCGTCGAGCAGTCGTCGCCGGCAGTATCAATCGCAATGGCCTGCCGCAGGGCATCGACCAGAACGCCGTGCCGCCCTACCTGCCGATCGACACCGACTTTCCCGCCGACGTCTCCGACTGGTACTCGCTCTCGAAGCTGAACGATGAGAACACATCGCAGATGGTCTCGAACCGCTGGGGCGTCGGCATCGTCACGCTGCGCTTTCCGCACGTGAACACGATGGCGGCCATCGAGGCGCAATCAGAGGAGCTGACGAGACATCCGCGAGCCGGTCTGACGGAGGCATGGTCCTATCTCGACGTGCGTGATGCGGCACGCGCCATCGAGCTCGGGCTGACGACGAGTACACCCGGTGCGAACGCTTTCTACCTCGCGGCGCCGACCACGAGCATCCCGTACCGCACCGAGGATGTGCTCGACGCACTCGTTCCCGATGTTCCGCGCAGGAGGCGCTTCACCGGGCGTGAGGTGCCGATGGATCTCTCCGATGCCGAACGGGTGATCGGGTTCACCGCCGAGCACGTGCTGCACCTCGAGACGCAGGACCTGCCGTCGGACATCCAGCGAGCGAGGATCGGCTGAGTCGGCACTACCCCAGCAAACCACCGCACGAACACGACCCAGACGAGGAAGAGACGATGGACACCTTCGAAAACCCATGGCAACCGCGCACCGAGCTGCGCATCACCTCCGTTCGAGCGATCGTGACAGCGCCAGAGGGTACGCCGCTGGTCGTCGTGCGCATCGACACGAACGAGCCAGGTCTCTACGGTCTGGGATGCGCCACCTTCACCCAGCGCTGGATGGCGGTGCGGTCCTTCGTCGACGACCACGTCGCGCGCTTGCTGATCGGTCGGTACCCGGGCGACATCGGCGACCTCACTCGGCTGGTCGGCTTCACGGGGTACTGGCGTGGGGGACCCGTCACCAACAACGCGATCTCCGGCGTCGACCAGGCGCTCTGGGACATCGCGGGCAAGCGTGCGGGCATGCCCGTGTACGAGTTGCTCGGGGGCAAAGTGCGCGCCGCCGCAGACACCTACTTGCACGCGGCGGGCCGCACGATCGATGAGACACTCGACGACGCCGAGCGCCTCATCGACGCGGGGCAGCGATACGTTCGGCTGCAGATGTCCACCCCCGGAGGCGGTGGGTATGGCGCTCCCGCCGTGCCGACGGAGTATCCGGATGCCCCGTACCGCAACGGGTGGAGCGCCCGCGACTACCTGCGCCGCACCCCTGCGCTGTTCGAAGCGGCCCGTGATCGTCTGCCCGACAACGTGGAGTTGCTTCACGACGTGCACTCCAGGCTCACGCCGAAGGATGCCGTGTGGCTTGCTCGCGCGCTCGAACCGTACCGGCTGTTCTTCCTCGAAGACGTGTTGCCGCCTGAGCACTGGGATCGCCTGCCTGAGGTGCGCGCGGCGAGCCCGGTGCCCATCGCGGTCGGCGAGCTCACCACATCGTTCCAGGACGCGGCTCGGCTTATCCAGGGCGAGGGCGTCGACCTGATTCGCAGCCACATCTCCGATATCGGTGGTTTGACCCCGGGTCGCAAACTCGCTGATCTGGCGGAAGCGAACGGCGTTCGCACCGCCTGGCATGGGCCCGGTGACACTTCGCCGATCGGCGCGGCGGCAAACGTGACGCTCGACGTGGTGTCGCCGGCATTCGGCATTCAGGAGGGTCACGTTTACAACGACGCAACGCACGAGGTCTTCCCGGGTACTCTTCGTATCGAGAACGGTTGGCTGACGCCGAACGATGCACCGGGGTGGGGCATCGAAATCGACGAGTCCGCTGCGGCACGGTACCCGGCCGGCCTCTCGGGGCACGACAGCTGGGCAGCGGGGGTGCGCCGACCGGACGGCGCTCTGGAGGCTCCATGACACAAGTGGATGACGAGCCATCGTCGATCAAGACGGTGCCTCCGGCGCCTCGCAAGGCGCGTTTCACGACGAACGGAAAGCGTTCCCAGAGCGGAGCGAACCAGTACGACCTCGGTTCGTTCAATGAGGCGACCATCATCGAGACGATCAGGCAAGCCGGCGTGATCAGCCGTACCGAGGTGGCCGAGCGTACGGGTCTTACGCAGCAGTCCGTGTCGCGCATCCTCCGCCTGCTCATCGACCGAGGGCTCGTGGTCGAGGGTGAGCAAGTGCGCACGGAGCAGGTCGGCAAGCCTCGTACGACCATCAGGCTGCGGGCAGAGGCGGCGTATGCGGTCGGAGTGCTCGTCGACCCCACGTCACTGACTTTCGTGCTCTCCGATCTCGACGGCGGCGTCGTTGGGCGTCGCACCGTCGGACTCGACGAGGATGTCTCGCCTGACAGCCTCGTCGAGTTGATCTCGGACCGCATCGACGATCTGGTGGCGGCAGCAAGCATCGAGCGCGCATCGCTGCTCGGGGTCGGAGTGGCAACGCCGGGGCCGATCACCACCGATGGATCGCTGCTGGAACTCCCGCTCTCCCGCTCCTGGAGGAACGTTCCGCTGCGCGACTTGCTGCAGGCGCGTTTGGGCTGCCCGGTCATCGTGCAGAAGGACGGTGAGGCCGCGGCCGTCGGAGAGCGCTGGGTCGGACGCACGACGCGCGCCGGTGACTTCGTCTTCTTGTACTTCGGAACGGGGATCGGCTCAGGACTCGTACTCAACGGCGACGTGTATCGCGGCGTGAGCTCGAACGCGGGAGAGTTCGGTCAACTCTGCGCCATCCGCACCGGCAGGTTGGACACGGCCGGGCATCCGGAGCTCGTGCGGGAGTGCAACCCGACGGCGGCCCTGCCCGAGATTGCGAGAGAGCTCGGCTACGCCGGTCCGGCCACGACATACCGCGAGATGTGTGCCGAAGTGGGGCGGGGTGAGCCCCATGCCGTGGCGGCCGGTGAACAGATCGCCGCCGTCATCGCGCAGGGCGCCATCGCCCTTATCGACCTTCTCGACCTTCCTCTGATGGTCGTGGGGGGCCCCGCATTCGAACCGGAATTGCGTGACCTCGTGGTCTCCACAATCTCCCGCGAGGTGAACTCCGTTCCCACCGCGCATTCAGCCCGTGAGGTGGCCGTCGAGCGCTCGGTGCTTCAGGACGAAGCTGGAGCGATCGGCGCCGCATCGTCCATATTCCACAACACATTCGCCCCACGTATGGGCAGCAAAACGAGGTCGATACAGCTATGAAACGAACCGCCCCCGCTCAGGCGCCGGCGGATGCTCTTGCCACGGACACGATCTCGATCAGTTCGGCCGCGCTCGACGTCGCCGTCGAGTCTCTTGGGGCACGCATCTCATCCGTCGTCGATAGGCGCACAGGCACCGAGTTCCTGCTCAGCACTCCATGGGCCGACGAGACATGGGAGCCGGTGGCACTCGCCGACGGCACGAGCGTCGAGTGGCATCGCCGTTACCCGGGAGGGTGGCACACCCTCGTGCCGCACGCCGGGGACGAGCGCACGGTCGATGGGATCGAACACCCCTTCCATGGCGAGGCATCATGGCGAACCTGGAGTTTGATGCACTCGGACGACGGCGCATGCACGCAGCAAGTCGTACTGCGAACCGTGCCGTTGCGGGTCATCCGTCGCGTGAGCATCGAGGAATCGACCGTGCGGGTCGAGCAGCGTGTGGAGAATCTCTCCCCTGAACCGGTCGGGTTCACCTGGACGGAGCATCCGGCTCTAGGTCCTGCGGTGGTCGGCCCACGCGCCACCGTCACCACGTCTGACGCCGTCCTCGACGTGAGCTTTCCGCAGGGCGATGAGGGAGTCTCGGGCTTCCGGACGGTCTCCGTCGGCGAACCGGGCGAGGTGACGATCACGGAACCCGATTCCGGTGCGTTCGCTGTGTTGCGATGGGATGCCAGACTGCTGCCTTTTCTGCACGTCTGGCAGGAACACAGCGCGACCGAGGGATTCCCCTGGTGGCGTTCCATTTCAGCGATCGCTCTCGAGCCGGCGTCCCGCGACTACTGGCCGGACGGAGATGAGCTGGGCCCGATCGTCGTGCCGGGGTGCGGTGCCGTCGAGGGTGTGTTCGAACTCACCGTAGGAGTGCGGGAGTACCGCGAGGCCTGAACTGCAGGGGTCATCCCGGCCCTCACTCCCTCCAGCAGCGGCGGGTGGCCGCGGGGTGGTGGGCAGGGCTGGGGCCGCCGCCGCTCGGGGAGTGAGGACTGGGTGTTGTGCTGCGCATTCAACTCGTGTTAACTAGGTCAACACGAGTTGAACAAGGGAGTTCCATGCAGCGCATCATCCTGGACACTGACCTCGCCATGGGCGCGCCAGGTTCGGACATCGACGACGGATTCGCACTCGCTCTCGCACACGCGGACGAAGAGATCCAGCTCGACCTCATCACCACGGTCAACGGAAACACCGATGTGGAGTCGGCCACGCTGCTCACGCTCGAGCTGCGTCGACGCCTGGGGATCGACGTGCCCATCTACCGGGGCGCTTCCACCCCGTTCTGCCATCCGGAGCGCGTGCGCACCCCGTCCGACGAGGTCGTCGCGAACTACGGCGTCGGGCTGAAGGCCGACCCGGGCTACGCGGCCGTCGAGATGGTGCGGCACGTCATGGCCAACCCCGGTGAGGTCACCGTTGTGGCCATCGGACCGCTGACGAACGTCGCGGCGGCCATCCTTCTCGAGCCCGCGTTCGCCGCGAACGTCAAGGAGCTCGTCATCATGGGCGGCATCTTCCTCGGCACGATGGGTCACCGCGACATGGCAGGCGAGTTCAACGTGTGGGTCGACCCGGAGGCGGCCGAGGCAGTTCTGCGGTCGGGCGTGAAGCAGCGCTGGGTAGGTCTCGACGTCACGCTGCAGGTGCGCCTCACCAGAGAGCACGCTCGCCGCCTCATCGAGTCGCCCGGATCGTTCGCGCAGCTCGCCGGCGAGTCGACGCTGTCGTGGATCGACTTCTTGCAGCAGCGCAACCCCGGCGATGCATCCCTCGCGGACTCGTGCGCGATGCACGATCCGCTCGCGGTCGCCGCGGTCACGCACCCCGAGCTGCTCACCTGGCGCGATGCTGCCGTCTCGGTCGTCACCGGCGACGGCATCGCACGCGGCGTCATGGTCCCCGACCTCCTCTACTCGGCGGAGCCGCCTTCGCCGAACTGCACCATCGCCACGGCCGTCGACGCCGACGGCTTCACGGAGTTCTTCCTCCGGTCGCTTGCATCCCTCTGAAGCGACAACCGCCCTCGGGCATCCACACCACAGCGACACCCAAAGAAGGGAATGTCATGCACCTCACCCACCATCGAGGCCTGCGACGTCTGGCAGCAGCCGTCGCCGTCGCCTCGGCTAGCGCCCTCGTCCTCGCCGGATGCTCCGGCGGAGGCTCCAGCTCCGGATCCGGCGATGCCGTCACGATTCCGAAGACCGACCCGAAGACGACGATCAAGGTCCTGAGCATCCTCGACCTCAAGACCGACAACATGCAGCCGGTCGTCGACGCCTTCGAGAAGGCCCACCCGTCCATCAAGGTCAAGTGGCAGACCGTGCCCTTCGACGCGCTCAACAGCACCGTCGACTCGCGGGTCTCGAACAAGGGTGGCGACCCCGACGTGTACTGGGCAGACCAGCCGAGGATCTCGGCGCTCGCCGCTCGCGGGGAGGCCGCCGACCTCACCGGAGCGTTCTCGAAGTACAAGTCGTCGTTCGACCCGACCGCGTACGACTCCGGCCTGTACAACGACAAGCTCTGGGCGCTGCCGATCGCCAACTCGACGCAGCTGCTCTACTACAACAAGGACCTGCTCGCGAAGGCCGGCGTCACCCCGCCGTCCGCATCGACGGACCAGCGTGCGACCTGGGACCAGATCGTGAAGGATGCCGCCAAAGCCAAGAGCGCCGGCGCGCAATACGGCTTCGCGTTCGGCCAGTTCGATCGCTACTACCAGCTCGAGCCGCTGCCCGTGCAGCTGGGCGGGTCGATCGGCGCAACGGGCAAGGGAAACCTGACGCCGGACTTCACGTCGAGCGCGTGGGTCAAGGCGTTCGACTGGTACGGATCGCTGTTCTCCTCCGGGGTCTCGCCGCGCGGCATGACGCCCGACCAGACCGACCCGGCCTTCGTGGCGGGCAAGATCGCCTACATGGTCGAGGGCCCGTGGCTGCTGCCCGAGCTCCAGGCGTCGAAGGTCAACTGGGGCGTTGCACCGCAGCCGGTTTTCGACGGAGGCAAGCCGGCAACGCCGGACGGCTCGTGGTCGCTGGCGGTGAACCCCTTCAGCAAGCAGAAGGAAGCCGCTGCGATCTTCTTGAAGTGGATGGCCATCGATGACGGCAGCGGATACATCAAGTACCGCTCCAACCCCGAACTGCCCGCGAACGTCGAGGGCAAGCAGGTGTACTTCGCGAAGGATGTCTTCTCGTCGCCCGCAGGCAAGGACGCAGCGAAGATCATCGACTACGAGACCTCGAAGACGGCGGTCAACCGGGTGTCGACGATCGGCTACATCGAGTTCGAGTCGATCATGAACCAGGCATTCGCCGACATCCGCAACGGTGCCGACGCGAAGACCACGCTCGAGAAGGCATCTGCCCAGCTCAAGACCGCCTGGACGAAATACCAGCAGTGATGAGCTCTTCAGAACGCGGTCGCGGAGCTGTGTCGGCACGCCGGCGCAGCTCCGCCCGACCGCCATGGTTGTGGATCGTCGTGTTCCTCGCACCGGCGGTGATCTCGCTGGTCGTGCTGCGCCTGGCACCCACCTTCGGAGCGATCGGCTCCTCGTTGTACAAGGCCTTCCCCGGCGGGCTCGTCCCCGCGACGTTCGCGGGCTTCGCGAACTACCAGTCGCTGTTCGCCGATCAGGACTTCGTGGCCACGATCGGCCGCACGATCCTCTTCAACGTGATCATCAACCCACTGCAGGTGGCGATCGCGCTGGTGGTCGCGGTGCTGTTCATCCAGCGCATCCCGCTCGTCGGGGTGTGGCGCACGCTCCTCTTCATTCCCGTGACCATCCCGATCGTCGGGTCGTGCATCGCCTGGAGCGCCGCCCTGCAGCCCGACGGGCCGGTCAACGCCCTGATCTCGGCGCTCGGCGGCAACCCGCAGCCGTTCTTCACCTCTCCGAACCAGGCGCTGGCCTGCATCATCCTGGTGGCGTCGTGGATCGGCATCGGCTACTGGATGATCTTCCTCATCGCCGGCCTCGAGGCCATCCCCGGCGAGTACTACGAGGCGGCGAAGCTCGACCGGGCCGGCTGGTTCCGCACGTTCTTCCAGATCACCATCCCGCTCCTGAAGCGCCCGTTGCTCTTCGTGCTCGTCGCGGACACCGTCGCCAACTTCGTGCTGTTCGTTCCGGTGCAACTGATCACCAACGGCGGACCGCAGAGCTCGACGACGCTGCTGATGTTCGATGCGTATCGCACCACCTACGGCTACGGGAGCCGAAACCTCGGTGCTGCAGAGGTGGTCATCCTCACCGTCATCATGCTGATCTTCGTGCTGCTCCAGTTCCGTCTGCTCCGTGAAGAGAGGACCCCGCGATGACGGCCACGGCGACCCGCACGCGAGCCGCGGGGAGAACGCGCGCCAGTACGGCGGAGAGGCGGCGGGCATCGACCCTGACCGTCGTGCTGACGGCGATCTCGGTCGTGATCGGTCTGGTGTTCATCCTGCCGGCGGTCTGGGTCTTCATCGGATCGTTCCGCCCCAGTGCAGACATCGTCAACACGATGTCCCCGCTGAGCTGGGCGCTCCTCGTGCCCTCCCGCGTGACGTTCGAGAACTACATCGGCCTCTTCGTCGACAACGGCTTCGGCCTCGCGCTGGCGAACTCGGCGATCGTGTGCCTCGCATCGGTGCTGCTCGGCCTCGTGATCTCGGTGATGGCCGCATACGCGCTGTCGGTGTACGAGTTCAGAGGACGGAACGCGATCTTCGCGGTCATCGTCGTGAGCTTCATGGTGCCGTTCGAGGCCATTGCGATTCCACTCGCTCAACAGTTCAGCGATTGGGGCCTCGGCAACACGCTCATCGGCCTGATACTGCCGGGAATTGGCAACGGACTCGCCATTTTCAATCTGCGGCAATACTTCCTCGGAATTCCCACCTCATATCGTGAAGCCGCCATGCTCGACGGGGCATCGGAGCCGCGCATCCTTTTCACGATCTACACGAGGATGAGTGGCCCTGCGCTGACGAACTCGGCACTTTTGATCTTCCTGGGGCAGTGGACCGCCTATCTCTGGCCGTTATTGATAGTGAGCGACAATAACCTCCAGGTGGCGCCCGTCGCCCTGGCATCGACGTTCGGTGAACACGGTGCCGACTTCGGCAGAAACTTCGCCGGAGCGGTCCTTCTCTCCCTGGTGCCTGCGGTGAGTATGTTCATCCTGCAACGATTCTTCGGGCGCATGTCGCTCGCGAGCGGAGAGAAATGACGAATACGAACCACCCGGCGCGAATCATCGTGGTGGGCTCGGCGAATCAGGACTACATCGTGCGCGTGCCGACCCCGCCGGGACCCGGCGAGACCGTGCTCGCCACGAGCCTGCTGCTGCAGCCCGGCGGCAAGGGAGCGAATCAAGCAGTCGCCGCGGCCCGGCTCCGTGGCAACGTCAGCTTCGTGGCCTCCGTCGGGGATGACGCCGACGGGGCGCTGCTGCTGCGTGAACTCCGCTCTGAGGGGGTCGACACGGCCAACGTGGAGATCATCAACCGCGGCCGCACCGGGCTGGCGCTCGTCTCCGTCTACGACAGCGGGGAGAACTCGATCACTGTCGTGCCGGGTACGAACTTCTCGCTGACGGCCGATCGCGTGACCCACGTGGTGACAGCACTGGCCGAGCAGGCCGACAGCGCCATCCTGGTGGCGCAGGCCGAAATCCTGCCAGAGATCATCGAGGCAGCGATCGTGTCCGCCGCCAGGGCCGGGGTGCGGGTCATCCTGAACCTCGCGCCGTTCCATCCACTCGCGCCCGAGCTGTTGAAGAAGTGCGATCCTCTCGTTCTCAACGAGGCAGAGGCGAGCGCGCTGGTCGGCTCCGAGGTGCGGGATGCGTCGAGTGCGGCATCCGCCGTCGCGCAGCTGCGCTCGATCGCGGAGTCGGTCGTCGTCACGATCGGGCCGGGCGGCGCGTACTGGGCCGACCAGGAGTCGGAGGGACACGTTCCGGCGCCCGAGGTCAGCGAGGTGGTCGACACGACCGGCGCGGGCGACGCGTTCGTCGGAGCGCTGGCGTCGCACCTCGCGCGGGGCGCTTCCCTGCGCGAGTCCGTCGAGCTGGGCGTGCTCGCCGGCACGTTCGCGGTGCAGATGCCGGGCGCCCAGTCGTCGTACCCCACGCCCGCCGATCTGGGCATGAGTTCGCTGGCCCCTGGGCACGGCGCGGCAGCGGTGCTGGGACACGGTTCGCCCACCCCGTAAGCTGCTCCCCACATGTCAGTAACGCGCTCGGATGTCGCACGTGCAGCAGGCGTGTCACCGGCAGTGGTCAGCTACGTGCTCAACGGCGGACCGAGACCGGTGTCTGCTGCGGCTCGCGCGCGCGTCGAGGCCGCCATCGAGAGGCTGGACTACCGGCCGAACGCCATCGCGAGCGCGCTGCGAGGCGGGAGCACGCGGTCCGTCGGGCTGCTGAGTCCCGACCCGCTCGACCCGTATTTCGCGGAGCTCGCCGAGGCGATCGAGCGCGAGTTCTCCGGTGCCGGGTACGTGGTGCTCACCGGCCACGGTCACGGCGACCGCGCGCGGGAGGAGCGGTACGTGCGAACCTTCACCGCTCGCCAGGTCGACGGGCTGGTCTTCGCGTCGGTCGCGACCACGTCGTTCGACGGCATCGAATGCCCCGTGCTCGTCATCGACGGGATGCCGTCGGACAAGCCCGTCTCGACCATCGACGTGGAGCACGCCGCCGATGCCGCGGTCGCCGTCGAGCATCTGCAGCGGCACGGTCATTCGCTGATCGGGTGCATCTCGATGCCGGTCGGAACCTCGGTCGGGGCCACCTCGATCGCGGGATGGAGCGCGCAGCAGGCCAGGGACGGATCGCCGGCAGGCGACGAGCTGGTGGCCTTCGCGGAGTCGAGCGAGGAGGGCGGCAACCTCGCCGCTCACCTGCTGCTCAGCGAGCACGGCCGACCGTGGGCCATCCACGGCACTCGACCGACCGCGCTCTTCGTCGCCGCGGACGTGCAGGCCATCGGCGCCATCCATGCGTGCTGGGAGCTCGGTCTGCGCGTGCCGGATGACGTCGCCATCGTCTCCATCGGAGGAACACGCCCTGC
>JBQCJQ010000330.1:0-3354 GCA_051952615.1 Humibacter sp. | reverse complement strand
CGATCGACGACAGCCGGTGAACGCCGGTGCCGAGCGACTCGCCCGCCTCCATCGGCACGTCGACGAAGGTCGTCGCGGAAGCGGGCAGGTCACCGGCGATGGCCGTCGCCCCGTCGATCAACTGCATTGCTCGTGAGGAGCTCGAGCCCTGCCACTGCGGCACGATCAGGAAGCGCATCTGCCCATTCTGGCGCGCGGCGGCGGCCGGTGCGCGACCGCCGGTTGCTGACTGCGGACAAGCGCCTCCTGGCGCTCGCCTGTGGATACCCGTCGCCTCCCGCGCTCTACACGCAGGGGGCGACGGGACGGGAACTACTTGGTGGTGGCTGCCAGCGCCTCGCGCAGCTCATCGGCGGTCATCCTCGGCCCGTAGCCCGGGGTGTCGCGCTGGATGCGCCAGCTCTCGCTCAGGGAACCGCCGTCGACGGTGTCGAAGCCGATCGCGTCGATGAAGGCGGCAACGGTCTGCTTGGCGGCGTCGTCGTCGCCGAAGATCGCGAGGGCGCGGCGATCGGCGGTGCCTGCCGCCTGCGCTTCCTCGGTGATCGCTGAGGCGTAGATGTGGTTGAACGCCTTCACGACGTGCGCGCCGACGAGGTGGCGCTGCAGCTGCTGCGAGCTCGTGTCGGAAAGGTCGTCGAGCTCCGCGCGGTGTCCGTCGCGCTCCCAGTAGTAGTTGTTCGTGTCGATCACCGTCTTGCCCGCCAGTGCCTCGACCGGAACCGTGTCGATGGCGCCGAACGGGATGGTCACGACCGCGATGTCGGCAGCCTCTGCCGCCTCGAGGGCGGTGGCCGCGCGGGCGTGTTCCCCGAGCTCAGCGACCAGCTCTGCGAGGGTCTCCGGCCCGCGCGAGTTGCTCACCACAACGTCGTAGCCATTGGCGACCGCCTGGCGGGCGATCTGCGATCCGATGTTTCCTGCTCCGATGAGCCCGATTGTCGTCATGGTTCAGGCCAACTCCCCGGCGCGGGCGGGCATTCCCCGCCGCGGTTCATAACTCCTGCAATTTGCCGCCCGGACATCGCCGGGATGGCGGAATGCCGCCGATCCGGTCCGTGAGGGACAGGAATCTGCAGGAGTTATGAACCGCGGGCCGCGGGTGCGGGCCGCGGGTGCGGGGTGTCTGTGTCCGGGCCGGGGGGGGTCAGGCGGGGATGGTGGCGATCATCCGCTCGAAGGCGGCGTCGAGGTCGGCGTCGAACCGCTGCTGCTCGGGGTGCGCGTCGTACCACTCGATGATCTCCTCGGCGCCACGGGAGAACGGCACGGTGGTCGCGAACTCCGGCACGAGCGACTTCACCTTGCTGTTGTCGAACACCATCGAGTGCGCCTTGTCGCCGATCAGGGTCGGGCCGAGCTCCGGAACGATGCGGGCGATCGTGTCGGACGGCACGTGCGCGAGCTTCGCCTCGACGCCGGCGGCCTCGCCGAGCCAGGTGTAGATCTGGTTCCAGGTCGGCGCGTGGTCACCCGTGATGTGGAACGTGTCGCCGACGGCTTCGGGCCGGCCCAGCAGGCCGTCGAAGGCTACCGCGAAGTCGGTGTTGTGGGTGATGGTCCACAGGCTGGTGCCGTCTCCGTGCACGACGACGGGCTTGCCTGCACGCATGCGGGCGATGTCGGTCCAGTGCCCGGAGGTCGGGATCGACGTGCGGTCGTAGGTGTGCGAGGGCCGCACGATCGTCGCGGGGAAGGCGTTCTCGCGGTACTCGTGCACCAGAAGGTCTTCGCAGGCGATCTTGTCCTGGGAGTACTTCCAGAACGGGTTGCGCAGGGGCGTCGACTCGGTCACCGGAATGCGCGCGGGCGGAGTCTGGTACGCGCTCGCCGAGCTGATGAACACGTACTGGCCGGTGCGGCCCGCGAACCTCTCAACGTCGGCTGCGACGTGCTCGGGGGTGAAGGCCATGAACTCGGCGACGACGTCGAACTCGCGCGAACCGATGGCGGCATCCACCGAGGCAGCGTCACGGATGTCGCCCTGCAGCTCCTCGACGCCGTCCGGCAGCGGCCGCGTGTGCGAGCTGCCCCGGTTGAGCACGGTGACGGATGCCCCGCGGGAGACCGCACGTGCGACGCACGCCGAGCTGATCGTGCCGGTGCCGCCGATGAACAGGATCGTTTTCGATGTCATGCTTCCGATACTGGCATCGTGGTCGTCGAGTCGTGTCGCCGGACTCGAGGATCACCCGCTTTCCGCGAGAGCTGCTCGCGCCGACTCGCGGGCACCCGCTCTCGGACGCCGCAGCGTTCGCGCCCTACCGTTGACGGGTGACTTTCGACGACCGATACGGCGGCGACGTGCTCGCCGGCGACTGGCGTTCCCGCGGCCGCGTGAAGCCGCAGACCATCGCGGCGGAGAACGACCTCGTGGTCGAGCTGGCCGACTCCGGGTACACCGGCGCAGTCGTCGGCATCGAGAACCGCCTGGTGCAGCTCGAGGACCGGCACGGCAGGGTGCGTGCCTTCCCGCTCGGGGGCGGTTACCTCGTCGACGGCAAGCCGGTCGTGCTCGTTGCACCCCCGTCGAAGGCGGCACGGCAGGGGCCGACGCGCACGGCATCCGGCTCGTTCAGCGTCGCGGATGCCCCCGCCCGCGTCGCCCGCGCCAGCCGCATCTTCGTCGAGGGACGGCACGACGCGGAACTCGTCGAGAAGGTGTGGGGCGACGACCTGCGGGTCGAGGGTGTCGTGGTCGAGTACCTCGGCGGCATCGACGACCTCGACGCGATCATCCGCGACACAGCTCCTGGACCGCGCAAGCGCATCGGCGTGCTCGTCGACCACCTCGTGCCGGGGTCGAAGGAGACGCGCATCGCGGATGCCGTAGCACGCGGACCCCATGGGGCTCACGTGCTCGTGGTCGGGCATCCGTACGTCGATGTCTGGCAGGCGGTGCGACCTGAGCGGCTCGGAATGCGGCAGTGGCCGACGATCCCGCGGAACGTCGAGTGGAAGAAGGGCATCTGCGCCTCGCTCGGGTGGCCGCACAAGGATCAGGCCGACATCGCGCGGGCCTGGAAGCGCATCCTGTCGACCGTGTCGACGTACCGTGATCTCGAGCCGGCGTTCCTCGGGCGCGTGGAGGAACTCATCGACTTTGTGACCGGTGACTGAGTCAAGAGGCGGGAGCCGAGCGAGCTTGCTCTTCGGGCCGAGCCGATCGGAGGCCCGTCACTCCGGCTCGACGAGGCCGTGGTCGAGTGCGTAGAGGCTCGCACCCACACGGTTGGAGGCGCCGATCTTGGCGTAACTGCGTTCGAGATGGTTGCGCACGGTCTTCTCGCTCAGCACGAGCCGAAGCGCGATCTCACGAGTGCTGAGGCCACGAGCGATCAGGCCGAGCACCTC
>JBQCJQ010000329.1:0-2293 GCA_051952615.1 Humibacter sp. | reverse complement strand
CGCTGCCCGCCGCACGCAGCTCGGCGACCTGGGTGGCGAGATCCATGCCCCACTCCTGCGGCATGCGCGACCTGCCGCCGAAGGGCGACAGCACCAGCACCCGCGCGTATCCCGTCGCGAGGTCGGCGTTCTCGTTGCGCCGATAGCCGCCATCGAGGTAGCGGTTCTCGCCGATGCGGTACGGCGTCAGGGACGACGTGCTCGCAGCAACGGCGTCCACGAGGCCGACTCCGCTGGTGCTGTCGAACGTGACCGGTACTCCGGTCCGGGCATCCACGGCCGTGATGAGCACGGCCTGCTCCGGCCAGTCGTGGTTCGTCAGTCGGGAAGCGACGATGTCGTGCCATCGGGTCGAGCCGGCCCCGTCGGAGTCATCCCTCGCGAGCGCGGCGGCGCCCATCCGGCGACGCATGTCCGACGCATCGCTCGCGGAGGCGATGATCTCGTTCGACCATTCCAGATAGTTCACGCTGGACGCGACAGCGGTGCGTCCAGCGTTCCGTCCCGCGTCGGGTCCGGCTCCCGCGGAATGCGGGCGGGGTGCAGCTGACGTGGTGGCCGCGTACAACTCGTGCGGCCGCATGCCGCTGGTGATCTGTGCTGCCGCCGTGGATCCCGCCGAGGTTCCGACGATGAGATCGGCCTCGGTGAGGTCGACGCCTGCTTCGCAGAGGCCGGCGATGACGCCGAGCTCCCACGCGTTGCCTGCAGCGCCGCCGCCTGCGAGCACAAGGGCTCGTCGGCCGCCGGCACGCCCGTCGGCGGTGCGCGACGAAGTGGAGTCAGAAGTAGAAGGTGTTGTGTTCATGGGAGTCGCCTTTCGCGAAGTGCCTGGCGGGCGCTCCCTGTCGCGACTACCTCAGTCGCGCGATCGTGGACTGCGAGGGGAGCACCCATACGGATACTGCGTTCATGGGTCTCACCTCCTGTCGACGGATCACGATCAGTAGGACGTTAGCACGGGCATCCATCGCAGCGGGCGACGCGATCGGCAGTCCGACCGCGCCGCCCGTGCGACTCATGCGAGGCGCTCACCCCTCGAGCGTGCTCACTTCTTCACGAAGGTGACCGTGTAGGCCTGCGTCGTCCCGTCCACGGCGACCACCGTCACCGTCGCGACCGGCTGCTTCTTGGTCGCCTGGTCGATCGACACCTTCGCATTCGAGTCGGTGGCCACGGCCGTCACGACGGACGGGTTCCCGCCAGGGGTGACGATCTGGTACGACGCCGTGTCAGCCGCGAACCCGCTCACCGGGGTGTTCCCGATGCGGAGGGCGGCGAGCGTCGCGACCGCGGACGGCGCCGGTGACGCGGCGTTGATCGCGACCTCGGAGATCTTCGTGTAGTAGTTCAGCGTGAGCTGGAGGCGCAACGCAGAGGTGCTCACCGGCGTGAACGCCACCGACTTCGTGGTGTCGTTCGCGAATCCCGTGACGCCCACCGCCGACGTGTTCACCCAGTTGCCGCTCGCGTCGCGGTACTGCACGGTGACCGAGAGGGGGGCGCGCTCGGTCGGCGTGACCGCTACCGAGCCGACGACGTGGCTCGCGCCCAGCGTGTAGGTGAGTGTGTCAGCGTTCATCCCCGTGCTGTTCCAGTCGGACCAGTAGTTCGAGGTGCTCACGGTGCCGTCGCAGGTGCGGGACGCCGCGTAGGAGCCCTCGGTGTATCCGGCCGCAACCGTCACCGTGGTGCCCGGGCCGCAGAGGTTCGTCGTTCCACCCGCGCCGACCACGATCACGTTCAGCGTGGCGGGCAGGTCCGGCGACCCCGGATCGTTCGACGCGACGGTTCCGTTCACGGCCACGACGCCGGGCGAGGAGAAGGATGCGTCGCTCAGCGTGCTCCAGTCCCAACTGGCATGAGCGGGGAAGGTTCGGTCGACGACATCCCCGATGCGGGCCCGCACCGTGGTCGGTGCAGCCGCCTCGACCGAGGCGAGGGTCACACCCGCCGAGACCGTGGCCGAGGTGGGATCGGTGACGTCGTACGCCCCCGCGACCACGAGCAGGGCGCCCGTCACCGTGTTGCCGAACACATCGGTCGCGGTGCCCTTCAGGGTGGTCGTTCCCGCCTTCTTCCACGCAGACGCAGGAAGGTTCTGCCAGCTGACGGCCACGGGCGCGCCGTTCCCCCACGCGTAGGTCGGCGTGAGGGTGGCCGGCAGCGTCGGAACGGTGCCGACCGGCGTCGAGACCTGCTGCTGAACGGCCCCCGTGGGCGTGAGCGATCGGAGCGCCCATGCCTGGTTGGTGCCGCCGTTCGAGCCGTACACGCCGACCGGCGATCCGCT
>JBQCJQ010000328.1:0-2124 GCA_051952615.1 Humibacter sp. | reverse complement strand
AGCACCGGAGCGACCTCGCGGCCTCGCTCCGTGAGGGAGATGACGCGGCTGCGGGCATCCGCTCCGGGCTCCGACTCGACGAGCCCCGCGTCCCGCATCGCCGCAACCGACTGGCTCATGGCCGAGTGCGTCACGCCGCACCGTTCGGCGAGGTCCCTGATGCTCGCGGGCCCGTCGTCGAGGAACATCATCCCCATGCTGAACCGCGGCCGCACCCCCTCGATGTCGAGGCTGCGATAGGCGTCGGCGATGCCATCCTCCATGCGCTTCTGCACGGCCTTGACCGGGCGCCAGGTGCTCGGCAGCTCCGAGACGCGTCGCGGTCGGGATGACGGTTCCTCCGGTGTTTCTTCCTGAGATGTCACAGCGCTAATATAACAGGGCTTGTACATCTCCGGAAGTCGTCGACTCGGTGCCTTCTCACCGCAAAACAGGCAGCGGGATGTCCCGTCAGACGGCCAGCGGCATGTCCGTCATGCCGGCAACGGCATTCCGGTCAGTCGCTCCTCCGTGTACGCGTCGATGCCGACGACGCGATCACCCTCGACCCGGAACGCCATCAGGGAGAACGGCCGCCCGTTCACCATGACCAGCACGCCGGGGCGGCCGTCGATCAGCACGGGCCGCAGCTGGGCGTCAGGGTTGGCGAACATCATGGCGCGCGACGCGATCCGGGCACCGCCTCGCACGATCACGGTCGCCGATGAGCCGCCGTCCACGTGGAGAACCGCATCGGGGGCGAGGATCGAGACCAGCTGATCGAAGTCGCCGCCACGGGCTGCGGCGAAGAAGGCGTCGACGATACGACGTCCGCTGACGCCGTGCTGGGCATCCGAGGCGCCGGTGTCCGCGCGTACCCGTCTCCGGGCACGGCTGGCCAGCTGACGGGCCGCCCCAGGCTCGCGCCCCAGCAGCTCGCCGATCTGCTCGAACGGCACGTCGAAGGTATCGTGCAGCACGAACGCGACGCGCTCGGCGGGGGTCAGCCGATCGAGCACGAGGAGCAGCGCGGTCTCCACGGCGTCGGAGAGCTGAGCGGATGACTCGGGGTCACCGGCTCCCGCGACGGGTTCCACGACCGGATCCGGCAGTGCGTCGTCGTACTCCGTCTCACCCCTCGTCGCCCGCGACCTCAGCATGTTGAGGCAGATACGGGAGACGACGGTGGTGAGCCATCCACCGAGGTTGTCGATGTCGGTGTCATCCGTGCGCGAGAGTCGGAGCCAGGCATCCTGCACCGCGTCATCGGCTTCGGAGTCGCTCCCGAGCATGCGGTACGCGAGGTGGTGAAGCCGCACGCGGTGCTCCTCGAAGCGCGCGGCGAGAAGTTCTTGGTCGGTCATGTCACGTTTCCTTCCGGTCGCGGGTCATCCGTGTGTCCCCGTTATGACCGCTGGCGAGCCGGCGGTGTGACATGGCGGCGCGACACGAGGGAACGAGACGTTCGACAACGAACATTCGACGAAGAGGAGAAGATCATGACCGACACTACGCAGGTGCTCGACACGGAAGCCATCGTCACGGTGCGGGCGCGCATGCCGCACCCCGCCTTCCTGCTCGACGGCGGCATGGACGCTCTTGCCGCGATGAACAAGGTCGCGACATCCACCGATCTGCCGGTGGCCATCGGACACCTGGTGACGCTGCGGGCGAGCCAGATCAACGGATGCTCGTGGTGCACCGTGGAGCACACCCGCGAGCTGCGCGAAGTGGATGGCGCCAGTGACGAGCGCATCGCCGCCGTCGCGTCGTGGCGGGAGGCGCCGTACTTCACCGCACGTGAACGTGCGGCGCTCGCATTCACCGAGGCTGTCACCCGGGTCGCGGACCGCCCAGACCCGGTGTCGGACGACCTCTGGGCCGAGGTCTCCGGTGTGTTCAGCAAGAAGGAGATCGCCGCGCTGCTGTTCTCGATCGGCACGATCAACGTGTGGAATCGCATCAACGCGGCGATCCGACAGCCGGCGGGCCAGCGATGAAGGATGTCGAAGGTGGGCGTCGCACAATCGGTCGGCACCTACCCCGGGCGAACGGGGCATGCTGGACTCATGGCTGACGAGAGCCGTCGTCCCGCGGCGCAGCGGGCGTCCGAGCCCGTCGCCCGCGCACTCGCCGGGCGACGCT
>JBQCJQ010000327.1:0-2155 GCA_051952615.1 Humibacter sp. | reverse complement strand
GGCGCCGACGACGAGCGCGATCACAGAAAGTCCGGTTCCGGGAAGAAGGCCTACCAGAGCGATGACGAAAGGGCTCGCGAGCGTCGTGAGCGCCGTGCTGGCACGGACTCGGTCCTCTGCCGCTGCTGAGATGCCCCGTACCTGATGCGGGATGACGGAGACCGCGACAAACAACAGGCCGGTCAGTGCACCAGAAGCGCCGGCCGCCGCGACGAAGAACTCGGTATAGCCGTCACTCGCCGTGACGGTACGATACCGGCGGCACTCACATCGGTGCCCCTGGAGGGACTCGAACCCCCAACCGTTTCCTTAGGACGGAACTGCTCTTCCATTGAGCTACAGAGGCTGGCCCGACAAGTTTAGCTGGCTAAATCCGCCCGAGCTGACACTTCTGCTCAGGCGGCCGGCGCGAGGTAGCCCTCCCACTCGGGGAGTGCGTGCTCGACGCCGCGCACCATCCAGGACGGGTCGTGGGGCATCCGTGGCGTGAACGGTAGCGCCCAGCCCATTTCGGCGGCCGTGCGGTCACCCTTGACGTTGTTGCAGCGCAGGCAGCAGGCCACGAGGTTGTCCCAGCTGTCCGCTCCCCCACGCGACTTCGGCAGAACGTGGTCGATCGTGGTCGCGGATCGACTGCAGTAGGCGCAACGGTGGCCATCCCGTCGCAGCACGCCGCGGCGAGACACCGGAACCGCGCGTCCGTGCGGCAGGTGAACGTAGCGGGTGAGCAGGATGACCGACGGTCTGTCATAGACCTCTGCTATGCCCCAGACCGGGTGATCGGCATCCACCTCGACCACCGTCGCCTTCGCGTTCATCACGAGCGCCAGGGCTCGCTTGAAGCTCACGACGGCCAGCGGCTCGTATCCCGCGTTCAGCACCAACGTGCGCATCGACGTCCTTTCGATCGACCGGAATGGCTTCCCGGGTTCTCGCGCTCGACTCCTTCACGAACTCGTGAAGATCCCACAGGCAACAAAAAAGGCGCCGTCACGAAGACGACGCCTAGTGATTCCACGCACAGTGGTGGTGGAAGCAGTGGTGGCTGTGATGCCGCATGGTTCCCATGCGGGGATCCTCTCGGGTCGATGAAGCAGACGAACGATGTCAGAGCATCAATCTAACGCAGGATCGGCGTACCACGCCCTTGTGGCACGCCGATCGCTGGCTGCGTCGCCTTGCAGACACCGAGATTTCACCTCGGCGTTCGCACGGTGGAATCAGATGCCGTAGCGCACGACCCAGAAGTCGTTGGTCCACAGCGGGCGGATGCTGATGCTGCGACCGACGTCAGGTGCGTCGAGGATGTTTCCGTTGCCCGCGTAGAAACCGACGTGGGAACCCATCGCGATGATGTCGCCGGGCACGGCATCGGCGAGCGAGATTCGGGTGCCGCCATCGCTGATCGCGGTCGCGGAGTGCGGCAGCGAGACACCGAACTGCGCGTAGACGAACATCACGTAACCGGAGCAGTCGAAGCCGGCGGGGGTTGAGCCGCCGTAGACGTAGGGCACCCCGATGTACTGCTGTGCGACGGCAAACACCTGCGCGAGGCTGAAGCTCGGGTACGGCGGATGACTCAGGTAATCGGCCGCGCTCGGACCGCTGTACGCCGCGGCGTAGGCCTGCATCTGCTTGGCGGCCGCCGCCTGCGCTGCCGCCGCCTCGGCCGCGGCCTTCTGGTCGGCGAGCTGCTGCTCCGTCGTCGCGCTGAACTTGTCACCACTGACGACCGGCGAGTCGATGACGTTCGAGACCCGCACGCTCTGCGAATTGGTCTTCTTCAGGTTGTCGATGACCGAGGTGCCGAAGGATGCCTGGTTCGAGTTCGACGGATTGAAGGCGTAGGCCGGGATGGCGATCGTGGCGACGATGCCACCCGCGAGGGCCATGACAGCGAGGTTGACGAGCCCGCCTCGGATGCGACGTTTGCGCTTCGGGCTCGCCGGCTCCTTCGTGGCGGGCGAAGACGCCGCCGGGCGGGCCTGCATCGCGTGACCGCTGCGCGCGTGGTCCGACGATCTGAGGCTGCGACGCGACACCGTGGTCGCCTCGGTCGATTGTGCGTCGGTCTCGCCTGAAGTACTCGGGTCGCGGTCTTGGGGGAAACCGCTGGTACCTAATGTTGCCAAGGTGTGAACCTCCGGCGCTCCTA
>JBQCJQ010000326.1:0-5918 GCA_051952615.1 Humibacter sp. | reverse complement strand
CGTTGATGCTCACCGAGGCGTTCGCGTTGGTCTTGTTCTGGTAGTTCAGCACCCACTGCAGCGTGTCGCCCGTCAGCGCGGTCCCCGGCGATGCCGCCGACGCCGTCGAGGGATGGGTCAGGTCGGTGCCGACCTTGGCGAAGTCGGACTCGGCGGTCGATGCGGCGGGCGCAGCGGATGCCGGGGCAGCGGTCTGCACACCCACATCGATCAGGCCGGCGACCAGCGCGAGCACAGCGACCGCCGACAGCGCTCCGCTGCGAAGAAGCGCTCGCGGCCGCTTCGACCGATGTCTGTGACCTTTCTTGCGCGTCGAGCGCATCGTGCTCGCAGACTTGTCGCCGCGACTCCTTCGAGCGCGGACGTCTCCCCCCGAACGAGAGAACGTGAACACGGTGCCCCCAGTGCGTGCCTACCCCAGTGCTTCCCGAAAGTCACCGCGGATTTGTCAAAGTGCGAGAAACAACCTATCCAAGACCCGCACCGCGACCCTCGCCCCGTTCGGGGGACATTGTCGCCGAGCGCACGAGCCTTCTGACCGTGGTCGGCCCAGAAACAGGCATCCGCCGGCGCGATGGATGTGCCACGCGCCGGCGGATGCCCGATCAGAGGACTGCCGTCACTTCAGTGCGGCGATGATCCCGTTCACGTCAGGGGTGCCCCATCCGGTCGGGCGGTCCCAGCCGACCGCGCCGGAGAAGCCGCCGCTGAACGTCGCGGTCGAGTTGCTGCCCTGGGTCACGTCGAAGAGAAGGCCCTTGGATGCCCAGCCCTGCGCGTACTGGCTGACGTTGCCGACCGTGTGACCGACCGCCTGGATGACGTCGGCCGTGATTCCTGCCCACTGCGGGGATCCCGCCGATGTGCCGCCGAAGTAGTAGAACCCGTTGGCGTCGCCGCCCATGAACCCGAGGTACGTGAGAACTCCGGTGTAGACACTGGCGTTATATGCGACATCCGACCCGCCCTTGGCGAGGAACAGGCTCTGCGCACCGCCGGTCTCACCGACCACGCCGAAGGCGCAGGTCAGGGGGCAGTTCGCGTAGTCGCCCCAGACCGTGTCCTGCGGCAGGTTCAGTCCGCTGCCCGCCCACAGGTTGGTGCCGCCCACCGAGGTGACGTTGGGGTCGGAGGCAGGGAACCCGTAGTTCGCGAAGCCGGCTCCGTTGTCGGAACCTTCATCGCCGGATGACGCGAAGAACGACATCCCCTGCGATGCGCCCTGCACGAAGGACTTCTGCGCCTGCGTGGTCTGCCCGTTGTTGGCGTGCGGCGAGGAGATGAGGTTGTCCGCTTCGCCGTAGCTCATCGACAGCACGTTGCCGAGGTGGTTGTTCACCGCGTACTTCACCGCGTTGTCGATGGTGGCGCCGTGGTCGTTCGCTGCGACGACGAGCGCGATCTTCGCGCCGGGCGCCACTGCGTGTGCCCATTGCACGTCGAGGGAGGTCTCCTGCGCCCATCCGCTCTGGGTGCCGCGGCCGTTCCACGTGGGCTTTCCGCCCGGGTAGTAGACCGTCAGGTTCGGTGCGGGAAGGCCGAACGTCTGCGAGAACGTCGCGAGGTCGGACTGCACGGTCGGGCTGCCGAACGCGTCGACGATGACGATCGTCTGACCGGTGCCGGCTGGCACCCCATTCACCGTGGCCGGAATGTTGTAGGCGGCACGGATGCTGTCCGGCGTCTGACAGGCGACGGCTCCGCCGGTCTGCGCGAGGCAGTCGGCCGGCGTCAGCGAGGGCTTGATCGCGCTCGTGGAGAGCGTCGACTTCTCGACGAACGGATGCACCGTGTAGGTGCCGCTGGTGTCAGGGCTGGCCGCGCTCGGCGTGGCCGCCAATGCCGGAGCCGACGCGGAGACCGCAAGGGTGGCGGCTCCTAAGACGGCGATGGTGAATGAGACGAGCGTTCTGCGCTTCATGGGTTTGCTCCTTGTCCCGCCGCCACGTCGTCGCGACGGCCCAGCGGAACACTACGCTCGTCTCGACCGGCTGGGTAGGGCCGCCGAGGGGCGGCATCCCGCTGCTGGAGTAGGGACTAAAGGAGGTCATACGGCTCCAGGGTGGGGCCGACCGTGGAGCGACCGGTGATGAACCTCGGCTCGACGAACTCGACACCGGGCTCACCGGTGCCGCCGATCGCCTCGAGCAGCCGCTGGGCCGCCCGCTCGCCGACGCGATCGAGCTCGGGGTCGAACGTGGTGAGCGGGTCGTCAGGGCGCCTGACCCCGGCCAGACGGTTGTCGTACCCGACGATCGCGACGTCGTCCGGCACCCGGATGCCGTGCCTGTGGAACGTGGCGAAGAGCCCGATCGCGATCTCGTCGTTCGCGGCAAAGACAGCGTCGACCGGCTCGCCGCGGGCGATGATGCGCTCGGCCGCGTCCGTGCCCCATCGCTGCAGATAGCTGCCGTAGAGCGGACCACCCATGGCGATGGGCATGCCGGCTGCTGCCATTGCGTCGGTGAAGCCGGATGCCCTGGCATCCACCGCCGGCTCGTGCACCGCAGCGGTGACGTGAGCGATGTGCGTGCGGCCGAGACCGATCAGGTGTTCGGCCGCGAGGCGACCTGCTCCCCTGTTGTCGGGCGCCACCACGTAGTCGGTCTCCGGAGTGGCCGACGACGAGGCGAACACCACCGGGGCGCCGAAGTCCTAGGAGAGAACGAGGCTCGCCCTGTTCGGGTCGTCGCCGACCACAAGTACGCCGTCGATGCGCCGCGACCGGAGCCGCTTGAGGTAGTCAGCCAGAATGCGGGGGGTGCCGTGCGCGTCGAGCGTCACGGCCGCGATGTTCTCGCGGCCGAGATAGTCCGTCGCACCGACGATGAGCGGCATGCTGAACCGCCCGTGCGCAGCCTCGGCGAGAACGCCGACGATGAAGCTCCTGCCGGTGACGAACGAGCGGGCGATCATGTCCGGCTGGAACTGGAGCCGCTCCGCCGTCTCGATCACCCTGGCGCGGGTCTCCGGCGACACGCGTCCGACTCCCCCGAGCGCCCGGGATGCCGTGGTCAGCGAGACGCCCGCCGCCCGCGCGACGTCGCTCATGCTGGCCCGCTTCGCCATCGATCCTCCTGCCTGTGAATGATTGCATGCTCGGCGGGCGGGCGAGCCGGGCGAACGCGTCAGCCTTGCTGGAGCGAGAGGTAGAACACGTCCTCGTTCTCGGTCTGGTTGAGGTCGTGCACCGTCTTGTCTGCGTCGATGATCGGCACCTGTGCCTGGATGGCGTTCTTGCCGACGCTCTTCCAGGTGATCGGGGTCGTGTTGCCGAACAGGTCGACCCTGTTCAAGGACTTCACGTCGTGCACGTCGCGCAGGGTGACGGTGATGGTCGGGTCGCCGAAGTTCAGGTGGATCGTGTCGCCGGTCTCCTGATCCTCGAAGATGTCCGACTGGTTCTGACGCTTCAGATCGATGGCGAGCACGACGTGGTCGTCGTCGAGCCGGAAGCCGTTCGCCGTCGACAGTGCCTCGTTCAGCTGCGGCTTCAAATCGGGTGACGTCGTGAAGTCGTTGTAGACCTCCGCTTTGCTTCCCCGCAGCAGGTTCGCCAGCGTCACGAGCGTCTTGCCCTTGGTGCTCAGCGAGTTGCCGCTGTAGACCGTGCGGTTGTAGCCGTATGACGCGGGGTCATCCGGCGACCAGCTCGCGAAGTAGAGCAGCTTGAACTGGTCGAGGTTGGTGCCGCCCTTGGAGAGCGCCCACTCGAACGCCCTCGGGTAGACATCGGCAAAGAACTTGTCCTCCGTGGTGAAGCCGAGTTCGGTCTGCCAGACCGACGGGTTCTTGATGCCGTGCTTCTTCGCCGCAGCGTAGATGGTCTGCATCGTGCCGATCGGCATGTAGTGCATGTCGTAGACGTCGACCGTCTTCCAGGCGTTCCACTTGTCGAGGAGCGCGATGTACTCGCTCAACGGTGCGCCGCAGATCCAGCCTCCGTAGACGAGCTTGACGCCCGCCGCGTGGATGACCTTGGCAGCGGGCAACTGGATGTCCTGCATGTACTGGTCCATGCCGCCCTCCCAGAAGCCCGAGCCGGGATACGCCTCGTTCCACACCTGGAAGTACGTGATGCCGATGGGCTTCAGGGCGTCGACGGCGATCTTCACGAAGTTCGCCCAGTCGGCCGGGTCCTGAGGCGGGGTGCGGCCGATGCTGGTCTGCACCGTCTGCGTCGAGATCACCGTGCCATCGGCATCCTTCGTCACGAGCTGTCGGGTGAAGTTGCCGTTCTGCTCGGCGGTCACCGGGCCGTACACGTAGGTCTTGCCGTGGAAGTCGTAGGTGTAGCCGGTGCGGTTCGCCGCCCATGGTGCCGTGTAGTCGAGCACCGGCAGGATGGTCTCGCCGTGCGCTTTGGCCTCGGTGAACTGCCGAACGTACTCGGCAAGCGCCGCCTTGTCGATCTGACCCTTCGCCGGTTCGACCGTGCCCCAGTCGAAGTCCTGACGCGACCACTGCAGGTTGTCGACGAGACCCGTGGTACCCGCCTGGTTCACTCCCGCGAAGGCGCGGAACGGCTCGTTGAGCACGAAGGGAAGATCGGCGACGGCACTGGGCGCTCCGTCCGGGGCGATCGCGACGGCCTTGATGTCGGTGTCCGCCGTGATCGTGATGGGCTTGGCGTAGGCCTTCGCCGTTGCGGAGGTCATCGGGTCCGTGCCGTCGGTCGTGTAGGCGATGCAGGCGCCGTCGCTGGTCGTGGACAGCTTGACGGCGTCGCCCGAGTCGATCGAGCCCTGGCCGGGCGTCGAGGTCACCGGTGCGGGTGGCGTCGAGACCTCTGTCGTCACGGACGCCTTCAGCTTGCCTGGCACCCACCAGGTGGTGACGCCGTCGTCGACGAAGAGGATGTCGTCGCCCTTCGCGGCCGTGACGTTGAGGTCGAACGTGGTCGACACGCCGGTGTAGGTGAAGAGCTGAGTGAATGCGCTCGGGCTCCCGATGGTGTTCGGATCACCGTCGTGCGAGAGCAGCACGCGGAATCGTCCGCCCGGCGAGGTGAAGGAGCCGGTGATGTGCACGTTCTTGCCGTCGGCGACATCGGGAACCGTGTAGGTCTCGGAGATCGCACGGTAGTCGGTGCCGATGGAGCCGTCGGCCTTCACGAACCAAGCGTGCTCCGGCTTGGCGGTGTCGGCGGCCCACTCGTCGGCTGCGAAGGCTCCGGTGCCGCCTTTGTGGAGCATCCCGACGGTGTCGCCGTCGATGGACTCGTACGACCAGCGGCCGGCGCCGACCACGTTCGAGTCGAGCTGGTAGTCGGTCACGTTGTCCGTCGTCGGATTGGGGGTCGCGACCGGGCAGACGGCGGGATGCGTGCCGGCGACGGCCGCGCTCTTGACGGTTCCGCTCGGGTTCTCATGACGCGCAAATGATTGCGCTGAAGTGGGTATGGCTAACGCGCCGATCATGGCGAGCGCGGTCGCGATGGATAACGGTCGAACCTTCACGGTGAACTCCGTCGTTCTCAAAATGATGATGGATGCGCGAAATCGCAGGATCCGGCCAGAGTAGATCCGCTCTCTGGCGCTGTCAATCACAGACCGGAGGGGATTGACTCACCCTCGGTCGTGTTCCACTCTGAGTTGTGCAAATGTTTGCGCATCCGCACGATTGAAGGGAGTTCGTCCGTTACTTGAAGACCCTCCGCAGCCACGCCGCGATGCCCTCGATGATGAGCACGACGACCACCAGGATTCCCACGAGAGTCGTCACCTGGTTGTGCTGGTCGACCTGTCCGGCCGCGACCGCGAGGTAGTAGCCGATGCCGCCAGCGCCCACGACTCCGAGCAGGGTGGCTGCACGGATGTTCGTGTCGACCAGATAGAGCGAGTTGCCGATGAGCGACGGCAGCCCCTGCGGCAAGGTGGCCGAGAGGAAGCGCTGCCCTCGCGTGGCGCCCGCGGCGC
>JBQCJQ010000325.1:0-2393 GCA_051952615.1 Humibacter sp. | reverse complement strand
CCCTCGAACGAGCGGGAGTAGTACCACCAGCGGCCCTCGCGGACCGGAACGGAGAGATCCGTCTCCTTCGTACGCGACCGGATCTCCTCGAAGATGCGGTCACGCAACGGTTCCAGCGCGGCCGTGCTGGCGTCGGTGAACGCGTTCTCCGCGTTGAGATGCGCGATCACCTCGGCGTCGTCCTTGTCGCGCAGCCACTCGTAGGGATCCTCGACCGAATCGCCGTGATGCGTGCGCGTGAACGGCACCTTCTTCGCGACGGGCGGCGTCGCGCCCGTGGCGATTCCGTCCGTGGTGACCGATGAAGCTGTGGCTGCTGGGTCTGGCATGCGACAACGCTATCGGCCGTGTCGTGAGCGCACCGACCCGCGTGGTGGTGCGGCGGGGCATCCACTACGGCGGGTGCAGTGCCAGGCTGGATGTCGTGCGGCTGCGGCATCATCCGACCGCACCAGACACCACGAGGAGACGTGCATGATCAGAGCCGTGCGCTACGAGCGCTTCGGAGGCCCGGAGGTGCTCGATGTCGTGGAGGTCGACCCTCCGCACCCGGGACCGGGGGAGGTACGGGTCGACGTGGTCGTCGCGGGCCTGAACCCAGCGGACTACAAGATCTTCGACGGCTCCGGCGCCGATCGGCACGGCGTCTGGCCGCCCGCCGGCGTCGGACACGATTTCGCCGGCGTGATCGACGAGGTGGGTGAGAACGTCACGCGGTTCGCGGTCGGCGACCAGGTGTACGGCGGCAAGCGGGCAGAGGCGCTCGCCGACTACGTGGTCATCCACGAGGACGACCTGCTGATTCACCGACCGGATGGCCTGTCGATCGAAGTGGCCGGGGCGCTGGCGATCGCGGGGCGCACCGCCTTCGCAGGCATCGATCGGCTCGGCGTGACCGCTGAGGACACCGTGCTCGTCGGCGGTGCGGCAGGGGGAGTCGGCGTCATCGCAGCACAGCTGGCGCTGCTGCGCGGCGCCGTCGTGATCGGCACGGCGAGCGAGAAGAACCACGACTTCCTGCGCGAAGTAGGGGTCATCCCGATCACCTACGACGCCGGTCTAGTCGACAGGATCAGGGATGCCTCGCCGGACGGCATCACCGCAGCCTTCGACACCCACGGCGGCACCGAGACGATCGACGCCGCGCTCGAGCTCGGAGTGGACATCACGCGGGTCAACACCATCGCGGCGCGCGGACACCGTGACGCGCAGGGTGCAGGCAGCGTCGACGCGTCCCGGGACGACCTCGCTCGTCTCGGCGAGCTCGTCGCGGCCGGAGAGGTGACGATCCCCATCGACTGCGTCTATCCGATCGAGCGGGTCGCCGAGGCGTACGAGTACCTGATGGCGGGCCACCTGCGTGGCAAGGTGATCGTCGTCACGCGATGACTCGTGCGATCGGCAGGCCACCGGCTTTGTAGCCTTGAGGGATGACCGACATCCCCCAGCTCACCCTCAAAGACGACACCCGCATTCCGGCGATCGGCTTCGGCACCTACCCGCTTCGCGGGAACGAGGGCGAACGGGCGATCGTCGGCGCGATCGACGCCGGCTACCGCTTGATCGACACCGCGGTGAACTACCGCAACGAGGACGCCGTCGGACGCGCGCTGCGGGCCTCGGGCGTCGATCGCAGCGAGCTGATCGTGCAGACGAAGGTGCCCGGACGCCATCACGGCTACGACGAGACGCTGGCATCGTTCGAGGAGTCGCGCCGGGCCCTCGGTGTGGATGTCATCGACGTGTACCTCATCCACTGGCCGAACCCGAGCGTGGACAGGTACGTCGACGCCTACCGCGCGATGATCGACCTGCGGGATCGCGGGCTGGTGCGCACGATCGGCGTCTCCAACTTCACGGAGGAGTTCCTGACCAGGCTGCAGCGCGAGACCGGCGAGCTTCCCGCCGTGAACCAGGTGGAGCTGCACCCCTACTTTCCGCAGGAGGCGCTCCGCGCGTTCCACAAGGAGCACGGCATCGTCACCGAGGCCTGGAGTCCGCTCGGCAAGCATTCCCCCGTGCGGTCGGAGCCGGCGATCAGGGATGCCGCCGCCGCTCACGGCGTCACAGCGGCGCAGGTCGTGCTGAGGTGGCACGTGCAGCTCGACTCCGTTCCACTGCCGAAGTCGAGCACCCCGGAGCGTCAGCGCGAGAACCTCGACATCTTCGGCTTCGAGCTGACCGACGACGAGGTTGCAGCCATCACCGCACTCGGCCGCGAGGACGGTCGACTGTTCGGCGGCGACCCGAACCACCACGAGGAGCAGTAGCGCACGCCACCCGCTGGTCGATTAGCAGACGTTGTCGGGCGTGCGGACCATAATGGCGGGATGATCACGACGGAGCTGGCGCGCGAGTTGCGCGATCACGGCCTGGCCTGGCATCCGGCATCC
>JBQCJQ010000324.1:0-5881 GCA_051952615.1 Humibacter sp. | reverse complement strand
CTCCACTTGAGATCAGGATGGGTCTGTGCACCACTTCTGGCAGCATCGCCGGAGACCACGTCGACATCGGCGGTGGTACCGGTGTGAGAGGCGACGGGGGCGACGACGCGAGCGGCGACGACTCTGCGACGCCGGCTCCGACGGCGCCCTGCGTGAGTGCCGAAGGCGCCTGTCTCGCTGTCGGAGCGTTCGCGCCGACGTATCCCGCTGTCGCGATGTCCGACCTGGCCTCCTTCTACCCAGAGGCGCCGACCGTCGTGGGGGAGCCCAACGGCTGGGCGGTGATCGGCCTCGACGCCAACTTCGTCGCCGGCGCGGTGACGCACACGACATCCGGACCACTGCTCGGCGTACAGGCCGACGTGAGGTTCACACCGTCCAGCTTCGACTGGAGCTACGGCGACGGAGTCGGCGTCACCACGGGAACAGGTGGCCGCACCTGGGAGGCGCTCGGGGTTCCCGAGTTCAGCCCGACCGCGACCAGTCACGTGTATGCCGCCTCCGGAAAGTACGCTCTCGACCTCGCCGTCTCCTACACCGCAGAGTTCCGTGTCGGCGGGGGCGCGTGGCGTGACATCCCGGGTACGCTGAGGCTGTCAGCGCCGACATCGACGATCGTCGCCGGTGATGCAGCGACCGTGCTGGTGCAGCGAAATTGTCAGATTGATCCGCGCGGAGCCGGATGCTGACGTCGAGCTTTCCTCGATGATCTGAGACCCATTGGATTGTTCTAGTCGGTTCACAGATTGCCCATAAGCCACGTCCAGCATGACCGCGGATGCTTGGAGTGCTTGGAAGGAGCACGACACAATGACCGACACACCGAAGGGCCCCGAGACTCCGGAGTCCATCCCGCAGCACCCCGCGCAGGATTCGGGTGCCGAAGCACCGGCCCAGCCCGGCGCGACCGCCCAGTCAGACGCAACACCCCAGTCAGACACAACGGCACAGACCCCGGTGCCCGCACCGGCAGCCGAGCAGGACGGATACCAGCAGACGGCCCAGCAGCCGACGGCACCGCAGCCGCCCGCGCAGGCCGTGCAGCCCACAGCCGACTACGGCTCGGGTTCGTTCGGCGCTCCCAGCGCACAGACGCAGCCCACCGAGCCGCTGCAGCCCCAGCAGAACCAGAGCGCTCCCAACCCCTACGCACCGCAGCAGTCTGGTTACAACTACGGCCAGCCGCAGCAGTCTTACGGCCAGCAGGGCTACCAGTACGCGGCTCAGTCCGGCCCCTACGCGCAGCAGGGCCAGCCGACGTACGCTCAGGCGCCCTACACCGGCCAGGTGCACCCAGGTCAGCCCGCGCAGCCGGTCCGGCCGCCGAAGGCCGCCAAGTCGAAGGACGGCAAGACCAATCGCGCCGGCCTCGTCATCACGGGCTTCGTGCTCGCGGGCCTGCTCGGTGGAGCGGTCGGCGCCGGAGTCGTCGGCTACTACTCGGTCAACGCGGGCGGCACCAAGACCGTCACGTCGAACGGCGCCACCAGCGTGACCGTGAACGACCCGCAGAACGCGACGGATGTCACCGCGGTGGCGTCGAAGGCGTCGCCGAGTGTCGTCACCATCAACGCGACGGGCAGCCAGGAGGCCGGAACCGGCTCGGGCGTCATCCTGAGCGACGACGGCTACGTGCTGACCAACACCCACGTCGTCACGCTCGACGGTGCGACCGGCAGCGCGACCATCACGGTGAACACGAACGACGGCAAGATCTACAAGGCCAAGGTCGTCGCCACCGACCCGGTGCTCGACCTCGCCGTGATCAAGATGCAGGATGCCAGCGGCCTCACCCCCGCGACGTTCGCCGACTCCGACAAGGTCAACGTCGGTGACACCGCGATCGCCATCGGTGCTCCTCTCGGCCTCTCCGGAACCGTCACCGACGGCATCGTGAGCGCGCTCAACCGCAGCATCCAGATCGCCTCGTCCGCTGCTCCCAGCCAGGACCAGCAGGACAACGGCGGTCAGAGCAATGGCGGCAACGGAAGCGGCAACGGCGACAACAGCCCGTTCAACTTCTGGAACTTCAACCAGGGCAACGGCAGCGGAGGCAACGGCGGCAGCGGTGGCAGCGGCAGCTCGGGCCAGTCGAGTGCGCAGAGCACGATCTCGCTTCCGGTCATCCAGACCGATGCCGCGATCAACCCCGGCAACTCCGGTGGTGCGCTGCTCAACGCGAAGGGCGAGGTGATCGGCATCAACGTCGCCATCGCCAGCGCCGGCTCGTCGAGCGACTCGAGCGGCCAGTCCGGCAGCATCGGCGTCGGCTTCGCGATCCCGTCGAACCTCGCTCAGCGCGTCGCCAACGACATCATCAAGAACGGCAAGGCGACCAGCGGTCTGCTGGGAGCCACGGTCGCCGACTCGGCAGCGTCCACCAACGCGACGACCGTCGGTGCTCAGATCAAGTCGGTCACCTCCGGTGGTGCAGCGGCTGCCGCAGGCCTGAAGGCGGATGACGTCGTCACCAACTTCAACGGCAAGCCGATCACCGACGCCACCGACCTCACCGCTCAGGTGCGGGCGCTGGCCGGCGGCTCGAAGGCGACCATCACCTACGTGCGCGGCGGTCAGAACAAGACGACCACCGTCACCCTCGGCACCCTGTCCACCAACTGACACACGGTGCGACGAAGGCCGGGCGCTCACGCGTCCGGCCTTCGGCATGCCCGGCCTCCTGAAGCGTCTTCGGCCGCTGATAGGCTGAGCCGACGATTCGACGAGCGGATGTGATGGCTGAATCCAGCAGCGTGGGCGCAGGTGCGCTTCCCGGTGTCTCATACGTCATGCCTGTTCTGAACGAGGCCCCGTATGTGCGCGCCGCCGTCGAACGCCTCCTGGAGCAGGACTACCGCGGACCGTACGACGTCACGCTCGCCGTCGGCCCGAGCACCGACGGAACCGAAGAAGTGCTCGCCCAGCTCTCGCGCGAGCACCCGAACGTGCGGGTCGTACCGAACCCGGCGGCGTCGACGTCTGCCGGACTGAATGCGGCGATCCGGGCATCCGCGTATCCCGTGGTCATCAGGGTGGACGCGCACTCGCTGCTGCCATCCGATTACACGCGCATCGCGGTCGAGACTCTGGTGCGCACCGGGGCGGACAACGTCGGCGGCCTCATGGACGCCCGCGGAACGACCCCCTTCGAGAAGGCCGTGGCCCGCGCATACAAGTCGCGCATCGGCCTCGGCGGAACGCAGCACCACGTCGGCGGCAAGGAGGGCCCGGCGCAGACCGCGTATCTCGGCTCGTTCCGCCGCGACAAGCTCGAAGCGGTCGGCCTTTTCGACGAGGGCGTCCGTCGAGGACAGGATTGGGAGCTCAACCGTCGGCTGCGCGCCGCCGGCGGCACCGTGTGGTTCACTCCGCGACTGGTCGTCACGTATCAGCCGCGGTCCCGCATCCGATCGCTCGTCAATCAGTTCTTCGCCACCGGCATGTGGCGGGGTGAGCTCGTACGCCGCTTCCCCTCCGGCAACTCTCTGCGCTACCTGGCGCCGCCGGCGCTCGTCGTGCTGCTGGTCGCCGCGATCATCGTCGGCCTGGTCGGATTGGCCGGTCTCATCGTCGGGGCGCCACTCGGATGGCTGACCGTGGCGTTCGCCGTGCCCGTGCTGTACGCGCTGTTCGTGGTGATCGCGTCACTCGTCATCGGGTCGAGAGACGGGTTCGCCGCCATGCTGCGCTTCATCGTCGTCGTTCCGACGATCCATCTCAGCTGGGGGGTCGGTTTCATCGGCGGCTTCTTCGAGCTGTCGCACGACCTGCACAGCCGATCGGGGAGGTAGCGTGTCGGCTTCTGATTCCTACCGCCGACCGCAGTCGATCGCCGAACTGCGCACGGTGACCCAGCCGCCGGAGGTGCGGCAGCGCCGCAACGCCGAGCACTGGACGGCGCACCTCTATCTGCGTGACATCTCGCCCTACCTCACGTGGACGCTCCTCAAGACCCGCATCAGCGCCAACGGCGTCACCGGGTTCATGATCCTGTCCGGATGGCTCGCAGCAGCATCCCTGCTCATCCCCGGCATCGGGGGAGCGGCGCTCGCCGTCGTCTTCGGCCAGCTGCAGATGCTGTTCGACTGCTGCGACGGCGAGGTCGCCCGCTGGCGGCACAGCTCGTCGCCCGCCGGACACTTCCTGGATGCGGTCGGCCACTACTCGACGGAGACCCTGATCGCCGTGGCCCTCGGCTTCCGGGCCGCCGGATGGCCGTTCCAGGCACCCGACGACTACCTCTGGACCACGATCGGCTTCGCGCTCGCCCTCGTGCTCGTGCTGAACAAGGCGCTGAACGATCTCACACGGGTCGCCCGCGCCTACGCCGGTCTGCCTCGACTCGGCAACGAGGAGTCGCAGGCTGCCCCGCAGCAGCGGCTCATCGCCATCGCGCGGCGCGCAGTGAAATACTTCCCGTTCCATCGGATGTTCCACTCGGTCGAACTCACGCTCCTCACCTTCGTGGTGGCGGTGATCGCGATCTTCACCGGTTCTCCGAACACCGAGCGGGTCTACATCGTGCTGCTGCTGGCCTTCGCGATCCTCGCCCTGATCGGCCACTTCGTCGCGATCATGAGCTCCAGGCGCCTGCGGGCATGACCGCTCGTGCGACTCCCACCGTCGGCGTCGTCGTGCTGACACAGGGAACGCGACCCGTCGAGCTGGCGCGAGCGCTGGCATCCGTGCTCGCGCAGCGCGACGTGGTGCTCGACATCGTCTGCGTCGGGAACGGCTGGCAGCCGACCGGGCTTCCCCAGGGCGTGCGGGCGCTCGGGCTGCCCGAGAACCTGGGCATCCCCGCCGGGCGCAACGCCGGAGTCGCCCAGACGACGGGGGAGTACCTCTTCTTCCTCGACGACGACGAGTACATCGAGAGCGAGACGTTCCTGCTCGACTCGATCGCACGCTTCGACGCGGATGACTCGATCGGCGTCCTCCAGCCGCGGGTGCGCACCATCGACGACTCGCCCGCCCCCCGGCGCTGGGTGCCGCGGCTGCGCAAGGGTGATCCAGCGACCCCGAGCGTCGTGTTCGCGCTCATCGAAGGCGCGATCGTGATGCCACGCTCGGTGTTCGAAGCGGCGGGAGGCTGGGCGGACCCGTTCTTCTACGCGCACGAGGGCATCGAGCTGGCCTGGCGGGTGTGGGACCAGGACAAGCGAGCCTGGTACGCGGGAGACCTCGAGGCCCGGCATCCGAATGTGCCGACGACCAGGCACACCGACTTCTACTGGCGCAACGCCCGCAACCGCATCTGGCTGGCACGACGCAACCTGCCCGTCGTGCTGATACCGATCTACGTCGCCACCTGGACCGCGGTGCAGGTGCTGCGCGGTGTGCGCTCCCCGGCCACGCTGAGGCCCTGGTTCGCAGGCTGGGCGGCCGGCTGGCGCGAAAACCCCGGAGAGCGGCGACCGATCAGCTGGCGCACCGTCTGGCGCATGACGAAGGCCGGACGCCCGCCGGTGATTTAGTCTTGCGCGCGGTCCGCTCTTGCGCGCCGGTCCCCGCCCGGCGCGCCGCGGTTGGCGGAACGCATGGTTGCGTTCCGCGCCGGCACAGCCGCCGCCTTGTGGAGCGTGTTGCCTTCCGCGACTTCGTCTCGCCAAGTGGCCTCGCGGATCGATGGACTGGACGACCGACCCCGATCCTCTGGCCCGCCTTCCCTGACCGATCTAGCGGCTGGTCTCGGGCTCTGAACCGGCTTCAGACGAGCCCTGCGGTTCAGCCAGGGTCAGGGACTCCGGGAAAGTCGCGGGAAGCGAGCCGAACATCAGGTTCGCGGCGTGCACCACGCGGGAGCCCGTGATTCGGTTGCCCACCCCGCCGACGACCGCACCGACCCCGAACGGGACCGCCTTCGCGAGGATGCTCGCCG
>JBQCJQ010000323.1:0-5814 GCA_051952615.1 Humibacter sp. | reverse complement strand
TGGCGCCCACCGACGAGATGTCGGAGGACATGTGGCAGAACATGATCGACACGAACCTCACGGGGGTGTGGCACACGGTGAAGGCCGCGCTGCCGCACCTCAAGGCTGGGGGCCGCGGCGGGTCGATCATCCTGACGAGCTCCGAGGCGGGCATCCGCGGCTACGGAAACATCGCGCACTACGTGTCGGCGAAGCACGGCGTCGTCGGGCTGATGCGCACGCTCGCACTGGAGCTGGCGCCGCAGAGCATCCGCGTCAACAGCATCCACCCGACGCAGGTCGACACCGACATGATCCAGAACACGGCCACCTACGACCTGTTCACGGGCAAGCAGGGTTCGACGAAAGAGGAGTTCGCCGCTGCCTCCGAAGCCGTGATCGCACTCCCCATCCCGTGGGTCGACGCCGTGGACATCTCCAACGCCCTGCTGTTCCTCGCCTCCGACGAGGCGCGCTACATCACGGGCGTGCCGCTACCGGTCGACGGCGGCAACTTCCTGATCTGACACGCGAACACGAACGAGAACGAGAGAAGAGACGAATCATGGCAGGACGTGTTGAAGGCAAGGTCGCGCTCGTCACGGGCGCGGCAAGGGGACAGGGCCGCAGCCACGCGTTGCGCCTGGCGCAGGAGGGCGCCGACATCATCGCCGTCGACCTCGCGGGGCAGATCGGCAGCGTGCCCTACGCGATGTCGACGCCGGCCGACCTCGACGAGACGGTCAGGCAGGTCGAGGCGCTCGACAGGCGCATCGTCGCCAGGCAGGCGGATGTCCGTGACTTCGCCGCGCTGAGCACCGCGGTCGACGAGGGTGTCGCCGAGCTCGGCAAGCTCGACATCGTCTCGGCCAACGCGGGCATCTTCAGCTTCGGGACCCTCGACGCCCTCACGGACGAGGAGTGGAACGACATGATCGCCGTGAACCTCACGGGGGTCTGGCACACGGTGAAGGCCGCCATTCCGCACCTTCGCGCCAACGGAGGCGGGTCGGTCATCCTGACGAGCTCCACCGCCGGTCTTCTGGCCATCGAGAACATCGGGCACTACGTGTCGGCCAAGCACGGCGTGGTCGGCCTGATGAAGACCGCGGCGCTGGAGCTGGCTCGCGACGGCATCCGGGTCAACTCGGTGCATCCCACGAGCGTCAACACCGACATGATCCAGAACGCGGCGACCTACGAGCTGTTCGCCCCCGACCTTCCGCCGAACGAGCGTACGAAGGACGTGCTGGCGCCCCGGTTCCAGACGATGAACGTGCTGCCCGTTCCGTGGGTCGAGCCTGTCGACATCTCCAACGCCGTGCTCTGGCTCGCCTCTGACGAGGCGCGCTACGTCACGGGTCTCGAGCTGAAGGTCGACGCCGGCCAGACCCTGAAGTAGCGGCCGGGACGGCGTCCACAACCGCTTCACCCGAAGATCGAAAGCAGAAGGAGAACACCATGGCAGGACGCGTTGAAGGCAAGGTCGCCTTCGTCACCGGCGCCGCGCGAGGACAGGGTCGCTCGCACGCCGTGCGGCTCGCGGAGGAGGGCGCCGACATCATCGCGGTCGACCTCATCGACCACATGCCCAACGTGCAGTACCCGTCGGCGACCCAGGCCGACCTCGATGAGACCGTGCGTCAGGTCGAGGCCCTCGACCGCAGGATCATCGCGAGCAAGGCCGACATCCGCGACCGCGCAGCCCTGAAGACGGCGCTCGACGCAGGAGTGGCCGAGTTGGGCCACCTCGACATCGTCGTCGCCAACGCCGGCATCTGCGTCATCGCCGGCTGGGACGAGACGACCGAGGACATCTGGAACCAGACCATCGACACGAACCTCACGGGCACGTGGAACACCGTGAGCCTTGCGGCGCCGCACCTGATCGCCGCGGGCGGCGGGTCGATGATCCTGACCAGCTCGGCGGCAGGCATCAAGGGACTGCCGTTCCTCAGCGCCTACGTCGCCGCCAAGCACGGTGTCGTCGGCCTGATGCGGGCCTTCGCGACGGAGCTGTCCGAGTACAACATCCGCGTGAACACGCTGCACCCGACGGGCGTCGACACGCCGATGGGCGACATGGCGGAGAACCCGTTCGGACCGCTGCTCGAGAAGCACCCGAAGCTCGGCGGGATGCTGGCCAACCTGCTCCCCATCGAGGTCACGCAGCCACGCGACCAGTCGAACGCCGTGCTGTTCCTCGCCTCTGACGAGGCGCGCTACATCACGTCGACCGAGCTGACGGTGGATGCCGGCAACACGCAGTACTGATCGCAGCCCCGTGCGGGCAGGAGAGAGACGAGGGATTCGATGGCCGATGGTGTGAGCGACGACCTGCGTCACCGCATCCTCTCGCGCGTCGTCGGCCGCCAGCATGAGCTGGAGCTCGCGCTCGCGGCCGTCGCCGCAGGCAGGGACGTGGTGCTGGAGGGCCCACCCGGAACCAGCAAGACGACCATGCTCAAGGCGATCACGGCCGAGTGGGGCATCCCCTTGCTCTTCGTCGAGGGCAACGGCGACCTCACGCCCGCGAAGCTGATCGGGCACCACAACCCGGCCAGGGTGCTGCGCGAGGACTACAGCGCAGAGAACTTCGTCGCCGGGCCGCTGGTCGAGGCGATGGAGAAGGGCGGGTTCCTCTACATCGAGGAGTTCAACCGGGCTCCGGAGGACACCCTCAACACCCTGCTGGCGGCGATGGCGGACCGTGCCATCGAGGTGCCGAGGGTCGGGTCCATCCAGGCAAGACCGACGTTCCGCGTCATCGCCTCGATGAACCCGTACGACAACGTCGGAACGACGAGGCTCTCTACCAGCGTGAGCGATCGCCTGAATCGCATCGTCATCGACTATCAGGATGCCGACAGCGAGGAGCGCATCGTCGCCCTGCGCTCCGGCATCACGGCCGAGCCCGCCGAACGCATCGTGCCCGATGCCGTCGCGGTCACGAGGGCGACCCGCAGGCACCCCGCCGTTCGGCAGGGCAGCAGCGTGCGCGGCGCGATCGACTGCGCCCTGATCGCTGCCCAGCTCTGCGAGCTGCGAGGGGTGACGGATGCCGGCGACGAGGGTTACCCGCAGCTGATGTACGACGCCATGCTCGTCGCGCTGTCCGGGCGCATCCGGCTCGACGAGGCGGCGGAGACCACCCCGGAGGCGGTGCTGCGCGAGATCTGGGAGGACCGGTTCGTGCTGGAGCCCGCCGCGTATGCGGGGCCGACGTGAAGAGCCGTCCCCGCGGATTCCCCGGTGCAGCGACGCCGCGAGGAGGTGCCGACGCGTCCGCTGCGGCGCACCCCGAAGCAGCTCAGCGAGGAGCCGACCGTGTTCGAGTCGCGGGCAGGTAAGGGCGGTTTCGCGCTGCGCGCCGGTCAGCGGGGCGCGGGCGCGACGGCGAGGCCGCTGCCCTCGGTGCAGGAGGCGGGCTTCACCGACGAGCCGGGTGCCGTAGTGACGATCGAGGAGCAGATCGCAGCGGAGCCCGCCGTGCGCGAGCGTGCGCGGCGCATCGCCGCGCGACTTGCGGTGCCGCGGCCGCGTGCCGAGCGCTCGGCCAGGCGAGGGCAGGGGGTGCTGGCGAGCCTCCCGTATCGGGGGGTCGCTGACGACATCGATCTCGACGCCACGATCGAGGTGCTCGCCGAGCGGCCCGTGCCGGAGGACGAAGACATCATCGTGCGGGACCGCATCCGCACCGCGCGCGCCGTCGTGCTGGCGGTCGACGTCTCGGGCTCGGCGAAGGGCGAGCGCATCCGCACGGCCGCCGCGACGGTGGGCGCCCTCGCCGGTGAGCTTGAGCGGGACAGGCTCGGGGTGATCGCGTTCTGGTCGGATGCCGCGATCCTGTTGCGCCTCGGCGAGCCGATCAAGCCCTTCGACCTGCTGGACCAGCTGCTGCGCATCCCGGCTCGCGGCCTGACCAACGTGGCCTTCCCGCTGCAGCTCGCCGCCGACCAGCTCGCCGGGGCCTCCGAGCGGGATGCCCGGGTCGTGCTGCTCTCGGACTGCGTGCACAACGCCGGCCCCGATCCGCGACGGATCGCGGCGGTGCTGCCGAGACTGGACATCCTGCTCGACGTCAGCGGAGAGAAGGACGTCGAGCTCGGTAAAGACCTTGCGCGGGCGGGGCGGGGACGCCTGCGGCTCATCCGCGACTTCCACGACGTGCCACCGGCGATCACGGAGATCTTCCGCGACGGATGACCCCGCGTGCGCCATCCACCGGCGCACGCGCCACCACACAGAGTCGAGCCCGGCCCATGATCCCGGGACGGTGCACCATACGAAGAGACGAAGACGAGAAGAGGGAGCAAGACGATGCCCTGGAAGCAGAACCCGTGGTTCGAGACCGTGCTGGAGGCGCAGCGGCGCGCGAAGAAGCGGCTGCCGCCCTCGGTCTACGCGGCCCTCGTCGCCGGATCCGAGCGCGGCAAGACGCCGGAGGACAACATGAACGCGTTCGGCGAGCTGCAGTTCGCGCCGCACGTCGCGGGACACCAGACCGACCGCGAGCTCGGGACCACCGTGCTGGGCATCCCGATCTCGCTCCCGGTGCTCATCTCGCCGACGGGGGTGCAGGCCGTTCATCCGGATGGCGAGGTCGCCGTCGCGCGCGCCGCAGCGAACCGGGGGACCATCATGGGCCTGAGCTCGTTCGCGAGCAAGCCCGTCGAAGAGGTGGCAGCGGCGAACCCGAACACGTTCTTCCAGATGTACTGGACGGGCACCAGGGAAGCCATGGTGCAGCGTATGGACCGAGCCCGGGCCGCCGGGGCGAAGGCGCTGATCGCCACGCTCGACTGGTCGTTCTCCATCGGGCGCGACTGGGGGAGCCCGGCCATCCCCGAGAGGCTGGACTTCAAGGCGATGGTGGACTTCGCGCCCGAGGCGGTGACGCGGCCGAAGTGGCTCACCGCTTACCTGAAGTCGCGTCACCTGCCGGACCTGAGCGCTCCGAACCTGCAGCCGCCGGGCGGTGAGGCGCCCACCTTCTTCGGCGCCTACTACGAGTGGCAGCAGACCCCGCCGCCCACGTGGGAGGACGTCGCGTGGCTGCGCGAGGCGTGGGGCGGCCCGTTCGTGCTCAAGGGCATCACGCGGGTCGATGACGCGAAGCGCGCGGTCGACGCCGGAGTCGACGCGATCTCCGTGTCGAACCACGGCGGCAACAACCTCGACACCACGCCCGCGACCATCAGGTGCCTACCGGCGGTTGCCGAAGCGGTCGGTGACCAGGTCGAGGTGTTGCTCGACGGGGGCATCCGTCGGGGCGGCGATGTCGCGAAGGCCCTCGCCCTCGGTGCTCGCGCCGTGATGATCGGTCGCGCGTACCTCTGGGGTCTTGCCGCGAACGGGCAGACCGGGGTCGAGAACGTGCTCGACCTGCTGCGCATGGGCCTGGACTCGGCCGTGCTCGGCCTCGGGCACAAGTCGATCAACGAGCTGAGCCGCGAGGACCTCTACATCCCAGAGGGCTTCGAGCGCGTCCTCGGCGTGCCGCAGGACGCCCCCACCCCCTGACCCCCCGCCCGCACCGCCGACCCACCACCGTGCCGCCCACCCACCACTTTCACAACCGGCCGCCGAGCCACCACTCCTTCGTCGACCCACCACTTCGTCGCCGAGCCACCACCAAACCGGCGCGGATAAGTGGGTGGCTGGGCGACTGGGTGGTGGCTCGCGGGGCGGCGCGCTCGCTGGCCCACCCTCCGACCCACCGTCGCCGAGCCACCACCCTGCCGTCGACCCACCACACTGCCGTCGAGCCACCACCCCTTCGTCGACCCACCACTCGCCCGTCGAGCCACCACCAGATCGGCGCGGATAAGTGGG
>JBQCJQ010000322.1:0-8927 GCA_051952615.1 Humibacter sp. | reverse complement strand
GCGACGAATTCGGCCGCTACCGCTTCGTCATCGATGCCGACGGGCACGTCAGCGACGAACGGGTGGCGGATGCCCTGCTCGGGCTCTTCCGGTTCAGTCCGAGGATCATCTTCCTGGGCTCGTATCCCCGTGCCGATGGTGTGCCGATCGACTACGACCGCCGCTACGCCGACGACGTGTTCATCGAGGCGCGCGACTGGCTGCGCGGCCTGATCGGCGGCGAGCCCGAGGACTGAGCCCCCGGGGCAGCAGCTTCAACCTGCGGTGGCGGCGGCGACCTGCACTTTCGGCGCACCCCCGGGGCCGCGCCGGCGACCTCTCGGCCGTTACGCTGAGCCGATGGATGCCCGCTACCGCTTCTCCGCTGACACCGCCGACGTCGACCGGGCGCAGGTGCACAGCTGGCTGAGCGAGCAGTCGTACTGGGCATCCGGTCGTCCGCGTGCCACCCAGGATGCCGCCATCGACGCCTCCCGCAACTACGGCGTCTTCGACACCGAGACCGGGGACCAGGTCGCCTACGCGCGTGTGGTCACCGACGGCGTCACGTTCGCGTGGCTGTGCGACGTGTTCGTGGATCCCGCGGTACGAGGAAACGGCATCGGAGTCGGCCTCATCGAGGGCGTGGTCGCCGAGCTCGAGCCGCTCGGTCTCAAGCGCATCGCACTCTCCACTGGCGATGCCCACGGGTTGTACGCCAAGTTCGGGTTCGAGCCGCTCCCCGACCCGTCGATGTGGATGACGCGCATCGGTGGGTCAGCGGACCGGGTCGTGGCGCGGCAGTGACGCCACGGAGCGGGCTCGGTGGTCGAGGGGGATCATGACGACGCAGGATGACGACGCGGGCCTTGACCCGCGGTTCGACCCGATCTTCCAGCGTGGGTACTCGGGGGCTTCGACCGGTCGGATTCGATCGGTCGATGCGGCGCATCCGTCGAACTCGGCGCATCCGGCCGACCTGGTCCTTCCCGTGGACTCGGCCCGTCCCGCCGCAGAGAGCGTGCCGGTGGAGGATGCCCTCGACCCGTGGCCCGATTCGACCGACGACGCGAACGAGTACGAGGAAGAGACGAGCATCGGCTGGGCTCCGTACCGGAGGCCGCTGCTGACGCTGTGGTGCATCGGACTCGCGTTGATTCTGATCGGGGTGCTCGCGATGGCCTGTAGCATCCAGATCAACCTCCAGATGTCGAGCGGGATCAGTGGCGACTCGCCACTGTTCCTGGCAGCTCAGATCTGCTGGGCGCTCACGCAGCCGACGCTGGTCGTCGGGCTCGCGACGCTCGTCGGCGCGCTCGCCATCCACCTCCTCACGCCGGCCCGGCGGGGACGGCAGTGAGCGTACGCGCGCCCGGAGCGCGGGACCCGAGAGCACGGCGGCTTCGTCACGCCGCCGTCGCGCTGTGGCTCGTCGGTGCCCTCCTTCTCGCGCTCGGGTTCGTCGCCACCTGGCTCTCGATGCCTGAGAGGTTGGGCTCTGCCGACGAAACGCCGGATCCGGCCACCATGCAGATCGTCTGGAGCCTCCAGCAATTGGTCCTGCCCATCATGACCGCCGGTGTGGCCGCGGTGGTACTGCCGTTCTTCCTTCTCGCGGTGCGCTCGCGTCTTCGATGACTGCCTGGCTCGTCGGACGTGCCGGTTTCGAGACGCGCCGCTTCGCGGTGCTCCTCAACCTGCGGCGGGGATGCGGGAGGAGGGCGCCGGCGAGGTCGTCACTCGGCGCGGGGGACCCGCACGACGAGGGCGCGGGCATCCGCCCAGAAGTGCGCGCCGGTGACATCGCCGAAGCCGTCGCCGTCGAGCTCGACCGGCTCGACACCCTCCGCGACCTCGACGCTGATCGATGCGCCGCGCAGGTAGCTGAGCGTCCTGGCCTTGTCCGACCCGGTCAGCCTGATGATCTTGCGCCCGAACGCCGTGCGCCGCAGCACCCGGTTCTCCCAGGTGACCGTACGCCAGATCCAGAGCCAGCCGAACCAGGTGCGCGGCTGCAGCAGCGCGATGTCGAGCTCACCGTCGTCGAGGCTGGCATCCGGCATCAGCTCGATGTTGCCGGGCAGCAGGCCGCAGTTGCCGGCGAGGATGCTGTTCACGTGCGCCGAGTGCCGGTGATGTCCGGGCAGCTGGTAGTGGATCTGGAACTTCTGGGAGTTCAGAGAGCGCAGTCCGCCGTCGACGTAGGCCAGCCATCCGACCCGCTTCTTCAGCTGCGGACTCGTGTTGGCGATCATGGCAGCGTCGATGCCGATGCCGGCCATCACGAGGAACGCGTGCGCGCTCGCGGCTCCGCCATCCCTGGTCAGCTCCGCGATGCCGACGTCGATCGGCCGGTCGAGCCCGGTGAGGGCGACGCGAATGGATGACCGCAGGTCGGCGAGCGGAATGCCGAGGTTGCGCGCGAGGAGGTTGCCGGTGCCGAGTGGCACGATGCCGAGGGGGATGTCGCTGCCGCGCAGGCCCGCAGCCACCGCGCGCACCGTTCCGTCACCGCCCGCCGCGATGACGAGGTCGACGCCTTCGTCGACGGCATGCCGGGTGAGCCCTTGCCCCGCGTCGTCGACAGTGGTCTCCAGCCAGAGCGGGTCGGACCAGCCCGCGCCGCCCGCTTTGACGGCCGAGGTGCGTTCCGCAGCGAGCTCGGCCACGATCGCGGCTCGCAGCGCCTTCGTGTCGCCCTTGATCGGGTTGTACACGACGGCAACCCGGCGCGGCCGAGCAGCGGCGGGTTCTTCCGGCGCCGTTCCGGACGCGGATGCGACCGATTCGCTCACCCCGTCAACGCTACTCACTACGCAAGCCCGGTCCAGCCATTGGCCTCTGCAAGCGCGTGTAGTAGGCGCAATTCACGTGAATCGTAGGAAGGGAGGAGCGCCTCTATCGCGGCTGTGCCGCTCATGGACTCAATCGGGTTGGTCAGCGTGAGCAAGCTCCCGCGGCCCAACCCACAATCGCCCATATCGCGGCTTCGCCGCTCAGAGGCTCGGTCGCCTCGGCAGTGCGAGCAAGCTCGCCCGGCGCTCAGCTCGGTCGCCTCTAGACTGACGGGGTGATCGATCCTGTACTCCTGCGCGAAAATCCCGACCTCATCAGGCGTTCGCAGGAGGCACGGGGCGAATCCGTCGCCACGGTCGACGAGGCCCTGATCGCCGACGCGGAACGTCGCGCAGCCATCACCGACTTCGAATCGCTGCGGGCCGAGCAGAACGTGTTCGGCAAGCGCGTCGCATCCGCTCCCAAGGAGGAGAAGAAGGAGCTCGTCGCACAGGCGCAGCAGCTGGCGTCACAGGTGAAGGATGCACAGGCACGGGCATCCGAGGCCGAGGAGCGCTTCGACGCCGCCGTTCGCCGCATCGGCAACGTGATCATCGACGGAGTGCCGGCCGGTGGCGAGGACGATTTCACGTTGCTGCGCGAGGTGGGGGTCATCCCGCAGTTCGACTTCGAACCGCTCGACCACCTCGAGCTCGGAGAGCGGCTGGACGCCATCGACATGGCCCGCGGTGCCAAGGTGAGCGGCGCGCGCTTCTACTTTCTCAAGGGCGTCGGCGCGCGGCTCGAGCTCGCGCTGATGAACTACGCGCTCGACAGGGCGCTGCAGAACGGCTTCACGCCGATGATCACGCCGACGCTCGTGAAGCCGGAGATCATGCAGGGCACCGGATTCCTCGGTGCCCACGCCGACGAGGTGTACCACCTGGGCAGTGACGACCTGTATCTCACCGGCACGAGCGAGGTGGCGCTTGCGGGGTATCACTCGGACGAGATCCTCGACCTCTCCGGCGGTCCGCTGCGGTACGCCGGCTGGTCGACGTGTTTCCGCCGGGAGGCGGGAAGCGGCGGCAAGGACACGCGCGGGATCATCCGTGTCCACCAGTTCAACAAGCTCGAGATGTTCGTCTACACGCTGCCCGAGGAGGCCGAGGCCGAGCACCTGCGCCTGGTGGGCTGGCAGGAAGAGATTCTTCAGTCGCTCGGTCTCGCGTATCGAGTGATCGACACGGCGGCGGGCGACCTCGGCTCGAGCGCCGCGCGCAAGTACGACGTCGAGGCATGGGTGCCGACCCAGGGTCGCTACCGCGAGCTGACGTCGACCTCGAACTGCACGACGTTCCAGGCGCGCCGCCTGCAGACCAGGCACCGCACCGAGAGCGGCAAGACCGCCCCGGTTGCGACGCTGAACGGAACCCTGGCGACCACACGTTGGATCGTCGCGCTGCTCGAGACGCACCAGCAGGTCGACGGATCGGTCGTGATCCCCGAGGTGCTGCGCCCGTATCTCGGCGGCCTCGACGTGCTGCGGCCGGTGGCGTCGTGAGTGCGGAAGGCGGGGCATCCGACCGGCTTCTCATCGCGCTCGACGTCGACGGCACGCTGCTGCACGAGGACGAGAGCGCCGGCGACGCCGTGAAGGATGCCGTCGCGCGCGTCGTCGAGGCCGGGCACGAGGTCACCCTCGCAACGGGTCGCAGCTGGGAGACCGCGGTCGGCGTGCTCGAGCTGTTCGAGCTGCACCCCGAGTTCGTGGTCTGCTCCAACGGAGCGGTCATCATGCAGCGCGACGGCGCCGGCTATCGGCGCGCGTTCGTCGAGACGTTCGACGCGCGGCCTGTGCTTGATCGGGTGCGGCCGTTCCTGCCGCACGGCGGGTTCATGGTCGAGCGGGCCGACGGCAAGCGCGCCTTCACGGCGGGCATGGACTCGTCGGACTGGGTGCTCGGCAATGCGACAGCTGTCGACTTCGACGACCTCGGCGCGGAGCCCGTGAGCCGTGTCGTCGTCGTCTCGCCGTCGCACAACGCGGAGGAGTTCCTCGAGATCGTCGAGCAGATGGGCCTGCACAAGGTCACCTACTCGGTCGGCTGGGCGGCGTGGCTCGATATCGCCCCTGACGGCGTGAGCAAGGGGAGCGCGCTGGCACGCGTGCTCGACCAGCTCGGCATGGACGGCGAGTCTCTGCTCGTGGTCGGCGACGGACGCAACGACCTCGAGATGTTCGCGCTGGCCAGATCCGTCGGCGGGCACGCCGTGGCAATGGGGCAGGCGCCGGACGAGGTGAAGGATGCCGCACACGACGTCACCGGAACGGTCGACGACGACGGCCTCGCCGACGTGCTCAACTCGGTCGCCGCGCCCGTTCGCTGAGCGAAGCAACGGGGCGCGACGCCCGGTGACCGGGACGCGGCCTGGCACCTGATCTGGGGGTTTGGTACCCTCGAACTCTGTACTCGAACCGAAAGCGGCGGAGTCCGAAGCCTGCCGCTCCCCCCGGAGAGCATGACTTCCTACCCAACCCGCCGAGCCGCGCGCGAAGCGTCGCAGGCATCAGCGCGCGCATCGCGTGCCGCCCATCGCGCTCCCGCAAAGCAGTGGCGGTCGCCTGGGCGCATGACGGCTGCGGGTGCAGCGGTGATGTTCCTCGCGGGAAGCGCCATCGTCGCGATGCCGGCGAATGCGGCATCCCTGCAGGGCGGAACGGTGTATTCGAACCAGCTGCTCGGGCGTCAACAGACGATGACGGTCGCTGGCGACATCCATTCAGAGGCGGTCGAGCAGCAGAAGTTCGATTCCGCCGGATACACCCGGCCGGACGGCACCCCGGCGATCACGGTCGGCGGTCTCACGAACATCGACTGGGCCGCCCTCGTGCTGAAGGACGGCCAGTTCCCGGTCACGCCGAACAACCTCACCGTGATGCTGCAGTGGATGGACTCCGAGAACGACCCGAACAGCTGGTGGCTGCGCAACAACCCGCTGAACAACGGGCTCGGGTCCGGCGGTGGCGCAGGGTTCGGCAGTTACGACAACCTCACGACCGCGGCGAGCTACGTTGCGCAGCAGCTGAGGCGTGACCTGTTCTCCGGCATCGCCGCCTCGTTCGAGGCCAACGCGCCCGTCGCGTCGTCCGCGCAGGCGATCATCGACTCGCCCTGGGCCGGCGGACACTACAACTACGGTGCCATCTGGCACGCGGTCGACGTGCCGATCGTCGCCGCCCCCGCCTCGGACTGGTAGGGCGTCGGTCGGTCGCTCCCGGTGCTCCCTGGCGTCGGTCGGTCGCCCCGGTGCTCCCAGGTGTCGTCGCCCGGGCCTGTGCTGCCATGTCGAGGCCGACCCGTCGAGGCCGACTTGTCGAGGCCGATTCGTTTGGAAGTCAGAAAACGCGAATGGGGGCCCAGACGTCCGCGTTTTTTGACTTCGAAACGGGGTCTGAGTGAGGCCCACGGGCCGGAGGGCGCCCGGATGACCGACGGGGGCCGCGCGGAAGATGGGTGGTTCCCCCGATTCCCGGTGGCGACGCAGCTGGTGGCATGGCATCAGCCGACATCCCGTCGGCGTCGAGACGAAGGAACGCGAAGATGCCTCTGTACATGGATGTCCACACACTCGACGGATCGGTGGCGCTCAGCGACGTTGCGTCCGCACACGCCGCCGACCTCGCCAAGCAGGATGAGCACGACGTGCACTATCTGCGCTACTGGGTGGATGAGGGCGCGGGCAAGATCTTCTGCCTGGTGGACGCCCCCGACCCGGAATCGGCGAACGCCGTGCATCGCGAGGCCCACGGGCTCGTGGCGGACGAGATTTACCTGGTCAGCGAGGGGATGTGATGGCTGAATAGTCTCATGCTGGTTGAGCGTGAAGGCCAGCTCGGTGAACTGGACGCCGAGCTGGCCGACGCGCTGTCGGGCCGCGGACGTCTGGTGTTCGTCGGTGGCGAGGCGGGCGTGGGAAAGTCCGCTCTGGTGCGCGAGTTCGCAGCGTCCCAGTCCGGACGCGTCGTCGTCCGCAGCGGCGGGGTCGACAACGTCACGACGGCGGACGCGTTCGCAGCCTTCCGCGATGCGGTCCCCGAAGTCGGCGACCGGTTGGCGGCCGGCGACCGGGTGCGCCTCTTCCGAGCACTGCGATCGGCGTTGTCGGTGGCACCGGGCATCCTGGTGCTCGAAGACCTGCACTGGGCTGATGAGCTGAGCCTTGACGGGCTGCGCTACCTCGGGCGTCGCCTCGACGGCATGCCGGTGCTCATCCTCGCCACCTACCGCGACGAGGAGGTGTCGGCACGGCATCGCCTCACGACGGTGATGGGTGACCTGGCGACGGCGTCGGGAGTGCGCAGGATGCCCGTGCCGGCGCTCACCGTGGACGGAGTCGCTGCGCTGGTGGCGCACGCTGGGGCATCCGCGGTCCCGGAGGAGCTGCACGCGCGCACCCAGGGCAACGCGTTCTTCGTGACGGAACTGCTCGCTGCCGACGCCGTTGACCTGCCGGCCACGGTGCGCGACGCTGTGCTTGCGCGGGTCTCGGCCCTACCGTCCGACGGGCAGGATGTCGCCCATGCGGCGGCCGTGCTGGGAACCGTTGCGAGCGCCGACCTTCTGATGACGGTCGCGGCCCGGAGCGCCGACGCCGTCGATGCTGCTGTGGATTCAGGTGTGCTGGTTCGCGATGGCGATGGGTACGCCTATCGCCATGAGCTCGCGCGCCGCGCGGTGGAGGGCAGCCTGTCGGAGGTGCGCAGGCGTCAGCTTCACGGAAGAGCCTTTCGCGCGCTCGAGGAACGCGCTCCCGAGGACCATCGCACGCTCGCGCACCACGCCGCCGGGAACGGCGATGACGTGGCGGCCGCCCGACATGCCGCGTTGGCCGGGCGATACGCGGCAAGGCTCGGGGCGCACCGGGAGGCGGCAGCGCACTACCGCATGGCGCTCGCGCACGGCGCAACGGACGAGGCCCGGGCCGGCCTCTTCGTGGCACTGTCGTACGAGTGCTATCTCACCGATCAGCTGAAGGAATCGATTACGGCGAGGCAACGCGCGTTCGAGCTGCACGAGTTGGCGGGGGATGCCATCCGCATGGGCGACGACCTGCGCTGGCTCTCGCGGCTTTCGTGGTTCCTCGGCCGCGGCGCAGACGCCGAACGGTATGGGGCACGGGCGATCGAGAGCCTTGAGCCACTGCCTCCTGGCCCCGAACTCGCCATGGCGTACAGCAATCAGGCGCAGCTGCGAATGCTGGCCGACGATCACGAAGAGGCGACTCGCTGGGGTGAGCGCGCACTCACGCTCGCGACCTTGCTGGGCGAGACGGAGACGCAGGCTCACGCGCTCAACAATCTCGGCACGGCCGCCGTGAACCTCGGCGACATCGTGCAGGGGGAGGCGCTGCTGCAGCGCAGCCTCGACCTCGCGCTCGTCTCCGACCTGCACGAACACGCGGCGCGCGCGTACACGAACGTCTCCTCGACGGCCGCGCGCCAGCACCGCTTCACCGGGGCGATCGCGTTCCTCGACGCCGGCATCGCGTACTGCGATGAGCGCGACCTCGACTCGTGGGCGCGCTACATGCGAGCCTGGCGTGGCCTCGTGCTGGCCGACCTCGGCCGGTTCGACGAGGCATCGAACGAGGCGCTCGGTCTACTGGCGCACGACGACCTGGCGCCGGTGTCTGCGATCCCGGCGCGTGTCGCGCTCATTCGGGCGCGCTCGCGGCGGGGAGAGGACGTCACGGACCACCTCGCCCGCGCCTCCGAGCTGGCGGGGGCGACCGGCGAGCTGCAGCGCATCGCCCCGGTTGCTTGCGCCGCAGCCGAAGACGCGTGGCTGCGCGGCGATCTGCTGGCGATCGGAGAGCTGACCGAGGGCGCATGGGCGCTCGCCCTTCGACATCCGGATGCCTGGGCCATAGGAGAACTCGCCTGGTGGCGCATGCTCGGTGGGCTGCCCGTGCCGGTGGGGCCGTCAGCGCAGGTGGGGCTGCCCGTGCAGGTGGGGCCCGTGCAGGCGGAGCTGCCCGTGCAGGCGCGGACACCCGCTGGGCCGGCGGCCGATGTGCCGACGGATGCGCCGGTTGCGCCACCGTTCGCGGCGCTCCTCGACGGCGACGGGGCGGTAGCGTGGGATGCCCTGGGCAGCCCGATCTGGTCG
>JBQCJQ010000321.1:0-15972 GCA_051952615.1 Humibacter sp. | reverse complement strand
TACCTCGCGAGCGAGGAGGGCGGTCAGATCATCGCCAAGGCCGGCGCGTTCACCCCGGTGAACATCGCGGCGGCGAAGGCGCTGTACGCGAACTCGGAGGACGCCCCCGAGAACATCTCGATCCTGGCCGACTCGGCGAAGCACCTGACCGCGACGAGTAAGACGGCGAACACGCTCGGCGCGCGGCAGATCTACCGGCCTGCGCTCGACGACGTCTACAACTGCAAGGCCAGCGCAAAAGACGTTCTGAACAGGGTGCGCCCGCAGGTCGAGAAGGCATTGGAAACGAAGAACTGACCGATGTCGCTCATTGACACTGGACGTCGTCCGGGGGTGGGTGGGCTCGTCTCGCCCGCCCCGGGGCGAGTCAAGGCCCGCAGGCGCCGGCGGCTGCGCGAGAACCTCGAGGGATGGATGTTCGTCGCGCCGATCGTGATCGGCATGGCGTGCTTCCAGCTCATCCCCATCGCGGTCTCCGTCGGCGCGTCGTTCACCGACTGGGACGGCCTTCAGCCGCCCTCGTTCATCGGGACCGACAACTTCTCCGAGCTCGTCGGCGGTGACCCGATCTTCCTCACGGTCCTCGTGAACACCTTGGTGTTCACCGTGGTGTCCGTGCCGCTCACAGTCGCACTCGCGCTCGGCCTTGCCCTGCTGGCGAACCTGCGCGTGCGGGGCACGGCATTCTTCCGCACGGCGTTCTTCTCGCCCTATGTGATGAGCATCGTCGCCATCGGCTTCGTCTGGTACTACATCTTCAGCCCGACCGACGGCATCCTGAACTCCGCGCTCCGCGTCGTCGGCATCGAAGGCCCCGCCTGGCTCGCCGACTCCTTCTGGGTGCTGCCCGCGATCATCGTGGTGAGCGTCTGGCAGGGTGTGGGCTATCCGATGGTCATCCTGCTCGCCGGACTGCAAGGCATCCCGGAAGAGCTGTACGAGGCGGCCAAGCTCGAAGGCGCGTCGGCCTGGAGACGGGTGCGCTCGATCACGATCCCGCTGGTGTCGCCGCAGATCTTCTTCGTCTTCCTTGCGCAGTTCATCTCGTCGTTCCAGGTCTTCGGCCTCATCTATGTGATGACCAAGGGCGGGCCCGGCTACTCCAGCAGCGTCTACATCTTCTACCTCTGGCAGAGCGCGTTCTCGCAGGGCCGGTTCGGCTACGCCTCTGCGATGGCCTGGCTCGTCGTGCTGCTCACGGCGGCCATCGTGTGGATCCAGTGGAAGCTGCAGAAGAAGTGGGTGTTCTATGGCTGACACGCTCGAGACGCGGGCCCCGGCGGCACAGACGCCCGGACGACGGGGCTCCCCTGCACGCCGCAAGCGCCTGAGTGTGCCGCGTGCCCTTCTCGTCGTCTTCCTCGTCCTGCTCTCGCTCTCGTTCCTGACGCCGGCGTTCTGGATGCTCAACGCGTCACTGAACTCCGAGGAACAGGTGATGCAGTTCCCGCCAGCCCTGTCCCTGCTCGATCCGCAGTGGCAGAACTACGTGACGGTCTTCAAGATCATCCCGAGGTACTTCCTGAACAGCGTCATCCTCGCGGTGCTGAACGTCGTCGGATGTCTCATCGTCGCCTCGCTCGCAGGCTACGCATTCGCGCGACTGCGGTTCGTCGGGCGCGACGCCCTGTTCAGCCTGATTCTGGTGACCGCGATCATCCCGAACGTGGTCTACCTGCTGCCGCAGTACATCCTGTTCCAGCAGATCGGCTGGGTGGACACGCTTCTGCCGCTGTGGGTGCCGCAGGTGCTCACGCCGGTGTTCGGCACCTTCCTCATGCGGCAGGCGTTCCTGTCGCTCCCCGCCGGCCTCGAAGAGGCTGCCCGCGTCGACGGTGCGTCGACGTTCCGCATCTTCTCGAGGATCATGCTCCCGCTGACCAAACCCGCGCTGGCGGCGGTGGCGACGTTCACGTTCCTCGCGTCGTGGAACGACCTCTTCGGTCCGCTCATCTTCCTGACGTCGCCGGAGAACCAGACGCTGCCGATCGCGCTCGCCCAGTTCCAGGGCGAGTTCTACACGCAGGTGGGACCGCTGATGGCGGCATCGACGGTCACCGTCATCCCGGTCATCCTCGTCTTCCTGCTCGCCCAGCGGTACTTCATCCAGGGCGTCGCGGGCAGCGCGTTCAAGGGATGACGCCCATCCGCACGACCCGACCCGAAGTCCCAACCCGAAGTCCCACCCAGAGAGATCCGAAACGAAACACGAATAGGAGCACGAATCAGATGACAGACAGTTTCATCGCCATGCAGATCGGGGCGGTCTCATTCGTCGACGAGGGCACGGAACAGGTGCTCGACGTCCTCCAGGAGCGAGCGGGTGTGAACCAGCTCTTCCTCGCGACACCGACCTGGACGAGAGGCACAGGAGGACGGCAGATCCCCGGGTATCGCATTCCCGACCACGGCAGTCAGGAGTACGACCTCGACTGGGTGGGCGGCAACTACGCGAAGGTCGACCCGAAGTACTACGGCAACACGGTGCTCGGCGCCGGAGCATCCCGGCTACGACCTGCTCGCCGACGTCATCCCCACGGCGAAGGCGAGGGGCATCGGCTCGTACGCGTGGATCGAGGAGAGCGGCTACGCGCAGGAGCTGCGCAGGTACCCCAACTTCCCGAAGGTGCTCGAGGTGGATGTCTGGGGCCGCCCGACCCGCCGCCCCTGCTTCAACAACCCGGACTACAAGAACTGGCACCTGAGCATCGTCGAGGACTACGCCAAGTCGTACGACCTCGACGGCATGGCGTGGTGTTCGGAGCGACCCGGACCGCTCAACCTCGCGATCCAGACCACCGTCGACGCCTCGATGCTCTCGTGCTTCTGCGAGCACTGCACGCGGATCGGGCGCGATCAGGGCATCGACGTGCGACGTGCTCGTGAGGGGTTCCAGCAGATCCTGGAGTGGAACCGCAAGACCGCGTCGGGTGACGTGGACTCCGACGGCGCGTTCACGAGCTTCTGGCGCATCCTGCTGCGCCACCCGGAGGTGCTCGCGTGGCAGAACCTCTGGACGGAGAGCCAGCGGCAGATGTACCGCGACATCTATGGCGTGGCCAAGGCGGTCGACGACACCCTGCAGGTGGGCTGGCACGTGTACCACGACATCTCGTTCAGCCCGTTCTACCGAGCGGACCAGGACTACGCCGAGCTCGCGAAGACGTCGGACTTCCTCAAGGTCGTCATCTACGACAACTGCGCCGGTCCCCGGTTCCACACCTGGGTGGCGACGATCTGCAAGACGCTCTTCGCCGACGCGACTCCGGCAGACCTGTACCCGTTGCTGCTGAAGCTCATCGGCCTCGAGGAGGGTGAGTACGACCGTCTGCCGCAGACCGGCTTCAGCGCCGACTACGTGCGACGCGAGACCCTGCGCGCGAAGAAGGGCGTCGACGGCACCGACACGAAGATCTACTCGGGCATCGACATCGACATCCCGGTCGGAATGACGAAGGATGCCGTGGCCGATCGCCTCAAGCGGCGAGAGGCGCCGGTCGGGATCAACAACGACGCCACCTCCGGCGATGACCTGACCGCGTGCACCAGGGAGAGCGTTCGGGATGCCGTCGCGGCGGCGTTCGAGGGTGGCGCGGACGGGGTCGTGCTGAGCCGCAAGTACTCCGAGATGATGCTCGACACGCTCTCGGGCGTCGGCGACGCCCTGCAGACGCTCGGCTCTCGCGCCTGAGCGAGGTCGTCGGCCCGGGTCTCCGGGAGTGGGCAGGCACCGCTCAGCCCACTCCCGGAGGCTCACAGCAGGTTCACACGCCGGGTAAAGGAGGCGGGTTCGGGACGCGCCCCAGGGTGCTCCGACCCGCGGACGTTGTGACGATAGTGTCAGCAGACACGCCGTGCGGCGTGCCGGAAAGGATGGCGGGGGCCATGCGTGCGGGAAGCAATCTTCCTGCCGTCGGGGGCTACAACCAGGCGGTGATTCTCGACGCCGTCCGGCGTGCGCCCAACGGGGTCAGCCGCGTCGAGGTGGCGGAGAGCACCGGCCTGTCCGCGCAGACCGTCACGAACATCGTTCGTCGCCTCATCCAGGAGGGTCTCGTCGTCGAGGCGGGAACGCGCGGCAGCGGAGTCGGCAAACCGCGAACCATCCTGCGCCTCGAACCTCGCGGCCGCATGGCGGTCGGCGTTCACCTCGACCCGTCGGTCATCACGATCGTTCTGCTCGACCTCGCGGGCTCGGTGATCTCGCACCGCACCCTGCAGACGACGTCGACGGCGAAGGCCTCGCGCACGGTCGCCCGCATCGTTCGCGGCGTCAAGTCGCTGGTGGGGGAGAGCGGCATCGACCCCGAGCGGGTCATGGGGGTCGGCATCGCCGCACCCGGCCCCATCGACATGGGCTCCGGCGTCGTGCTCGACCCGCCGCTCCTGACCGGATGGCACGACGTTCCGATCCGCGACGAGCTCGCCGAGGCACTCGACCTGCCGGTGATCCTGGAGAAGGATGTCACGGCCGCCGCGATCGCCGAGCTCTGGCTCGACACTGCAGGCGAGCGCAACGACATGATCTTCTTCTACTGCGGCACGGGAATCGGCGTGAGCATGGTGTCGCGAGGAGAGGTCATCCGAGGTTTCTCCAACAACGCGGGAGACGTCGGCAGCGTCGTCGTCGGCGGGGATCCGCGCTCGCCGCAGGGCCGTCGGTGGCGGCTGGGGAGCTCGCTGATGCCACGCCTGATGGTCGCCGACGCGATCGCAGAGGGCATCATCGAGGGCGATCCGGACTCCATGACGGCCGCAGAGGTCGGCCCGCTGTTCGCCGAGCTGATCGCGAACACGAGCGACCCGCGGGCGAAGGAGTTCGTAGATGCCGTCGTCGCCGACCTCTCCGAAGGCCTGCTCATGCTCGCCAACCTGCTCGACATGGACCACGTCGTGTTCGGCGGGCCGTTCTTCGCCCCCCTGCGCGACGCCGTGCTGGAGCGTGTGCCTCAGCTGGTGATGGGGTCGCCCGCGTACACGCTGCCGCACCCGATCACGTTCACCGAGTCGGCGATCGGTGACGACGTCGCCGCCATCGGCGCCGCGTGCCTGGTGCTCGACGACATCCTGTCTCCGCGGCCCCAGGCCTTCCTCATCGGGCGCTGAAGCGCGGCTATTTACGCGTTCGCCCGGTAGCTTTCGAACAGCTCCCGCGCGACGGCGACGGAGTCCACGAGCGGATGCAGCGCGATGGCCCGAAACGCGAGCTCGGGGTTCTGCTCGAGCACCGACCGGATGGTCAGCCTCTCGACCTCTTTCATGCGCATCCTGAGGCTGAGCTCGGCGGCGGGCGGCTCGGCGGTGGCGAGCGGATGCGCGCCTGCTGAGTCGACGACGCACGGCACCTCGACGACGGAGTCCGCAGGGAGCGACGGCAGGGTGCTCCCGTTGCGCACGTTGAGGATCATCGGCCGGTGGCCGCCTCCCACGATCGCCGACATGAGGGAGAGGGCGACACGCTCGTAGCCGCCGCCTGCGACATCCGGCCGCTCTTCGTCCTTCTCCCGTGACTCGGCCATGTAGCTGGCCTCGCGCTGGTCCCTCGTCGTGCGCCAGAGCGCGAGGGCGGCGTCGGGGTCCTGCTCGGCATCCCGGTAGAACCGTGCCTGCTGTGCGAGCAGGAACTCGCCGCGCGTGGCGTCGCTCGAGGTGATCGACCGCACCGCCTCACGGTTGAAGTAGTAGTAGTACAGGTACTCGTTGGGCAGCATGCCGATGGCGCGCAGCCAGTCCGCGCCGAAGACCTGACCCTCCTCGAGGCGCGAGAGGGCGTCGTCGTCGGCCAGGATCTCCTCGACCAGGTCGCGGCCTCGATACCAGGCGTGGCGCAGCCACCCCAGGTGGTTCAGGCCGACGTAGTCGAGGGAGAGCTGCGTCTCGTCCGCGCCGTACAGCGCCCCGAGGCGCTTGCCCAGACCGCTGGGCGTGTCGCAGATGCCGATCACCCTGCTGCCGAGCACGCTCTGCATGAGCTCGGTGATCATGCCTGCCGGGTTCGTGAAGTTGATCACGAAGGCGTTCGGGGCGTGCTCCTTCACCGTTCGGGCGATTTCGAGGGCCACCGGTGCGGTGCGCACGGCATACGCGATGCCGCCCGGCCCCGTGGTCTCCTGGCCGAGCACGCCCAGCGACAGCGCGGCTCGCTCGTCGGCGACCCTGCCGCTCAGTCCGCCGACGCGCACCGCGGAGAACACGAAGTCCGCCCCGCTCACGGCCTCGGCGAGATCGGTCGTGGCATGGATGACCGGCCCTTGGCCCTTCGGATCGAGCTGGTGGAGCACCGTGGTGATCACCGAGAGGCGCGAGGCCGAGGTGTCGTACAGCGACAGCTCCGTGATGAGTCTCGACGGGTCATCCAGAAGGGCGCCGAAAACGAGGGGCACGCGGAATCCGCCGCCGCCGAGCAGTGCGAGCTTCATGCCACGATCACCTTTCCCCCTGCGCCGGTGCACAGGGCGAGAGTCGCGTCGTCGGCACCCGCCGACGTGATCAAGTAGTCGAGCTGCTCGACGCGGGCGATGCGCAGCGACCCCTTGCCGGGGAACTTGGTGCCTGCGGCGACCAGCGCGGTACGCTCGGCCGACGTCACGACGGCTCGTTTGATGGTGGCCTCCTGCGAGATGTCGTCGACGACGCTGCCGTCGGGGCGCACCCCGGTGCACGACACGAACGCGAGATCCGGGCGCACCAGGGTCAGAGCCTCCTCGGTGAGGGGGCCGACCAGGGTCTGGTAGTTGCGGCGCAGGGTCCCGCCGAGCAGCACGAGCTCGACGGAGTCGTCGTTGCGGAGGGCGTCGAGCACCGCGAGGGACGACGTGATGACCGTGACGTCGCGTCCGCGCAGGTGGTGGGCGATGCGCATGGTGGTGGTGCCGATGTCGAGGAACACCACCTCGCCGTCGGCCACGATCTCGGCCGAACGCGCGGCGATCAGGTCTTTCGCCTCGGAATCCTCGTGCATGACCTCGGGGAACGGCAGCTCGGCCTCGTCGCGGTAGAAGGCGCCGCCGTGCACACGTGAGAGCCGGCCTTCGCCCGCGAGACGCTCGAGGTCGCGGCGGATCGTCGCGACGCTGACCGAGAGCGCGCCAGCGAGGTCGACGGCCGAAGCGCCGCCGTCGCGCCTGAGCAGCTCGACGATGCGCTCGTCGCGTTGGCGTGGAAGCATGTGGTGAGCTTATGCGCGAATTCGCTCACAAACAAGATGCATCGGCCGCTCAATAGTGAGGTTGTACTCTGATATGAGCGATAACGTGCAGGTAGTCGGGCTGGCCGATCACATCTTGTCAAGTGCGATCACGCTCGTTACAGTGGCCGAAACCGCCCGGCTCGACGGTCGGCCCTGCTCGTGAGCCCTGACCCCGGAGGACCATGTCCGCACTCGAAGTCGACACCGCCACGACCGTCGACGCCCTCGTCGTCGGAACGGTCTTTCTCGATGTCGTGTTCTCGGGCGTCGCGGATGCACGCGCCGGAACCGAGACGTGGGCGGATCGCCGTGAGCTCTGCCCTGGCGGCATCGCCAACAATGCTGTTGCCCTGGCGCGGCTGGGTCTCTCGACCGGTCTGATCGCCCCGATCGGCGATGACGCTCCAGGGGAGCTGGTCGCGTCGTGGCTGCGCAGCGAGCCGGGGCTCGACCTCTCCGGCCTCGTCGTGACCGACGGCATCGACACCCCGATCACGGCCGCGTTCGGCGACGGAAGCGACCGAGCGTTCGTGAGCCACGGCGCGCTCGACCCCGTGCCCGTGCAGTCGCTCGTCTCGGGCATCCCCCGATCGAGGCAGTCCTTCGTGAGCCTGCGCCCCGAGCCGTGCGAGTGGGCGGCGGTCGCCCGTGCAGACGGCTCGCGGGTGTTCGCCGGCGTCGGCTACGACGAGCGGCACGGATGGTCGCACGAGGTGCTGGAGAACTTCGCCTCGGTCGACGTCCTCGTGCTCAACGAGTTGGAGGCCACCGCCTACGCGCGGGAGCCGGATGTCGAGGCGGCGGCTCGATCGCTCGCACGCCTGGTCCCCACCGTCGTGGTCACGCGCGGGAAGAACGGCTCGCTCCTCGTCGACGACGGCGAGGGCGTGATCAGCACCCGTGGCGTCTCCGTGACTCCGGTCGACGCCACGGGTGCCGGTGACGTGTTCGTGTCGGCGCTCATGCGCGCAACGGCGGCGGGGATGCCGTTCGGGCAACAGCTGCGGTTCGCGAACCTCTGTGCCGCCATGTCGGTCGAAGGACTCGCGGGAGCGGCATCCGCTCCCCGTCTCTCCGAGGTGCTCGCGCGCGCCCAGCGGGTCGTCGACCCCGAGCTGGCGATCGAGCCGGAGTGGCTCGCCGCGCTGGCCGAGTCGGATGCCGCGACTGCGGACTCCGGCACTGCCTAGCGCGGCGAGCGGTCTCTCAGCCGACGACGTCGAGCACCGGCGCGATGCTCTTCTCGTTCGCGCTCTCGTAGGCGGCGAGGAGCATGCCGAGCACCTGGATGCCCTCCTCCTCGGTGTGCGGCGGGCGCGTGCCGTTCGTCAGGCACTCGGCGAAGCAGCCGATCTCGGCCACGAAGGTGTCGACCGGCTCGTACGTGAACGACTCCTCCTCGCCGCTGCGCAGACGGTAGCTCACGGTGGTGCCGTCGCTGGTGAGCGACCCGAGCTCGCCGACCGCCGAGAACCTCTCTGTCGAGGTCGCAGGCTCGTACGCCCAGCTCGTCACCAGCTGCCCGACCACGCCGTTGTGGAAGCGGATGAGCACCTGCGCGCTGTCCTCGCCCTCCATGAACGTCAGCCGGTGGGTGGAGAGCATCGCTGTCGCCTCGACGGGCTTGGCTCCTGCCAGGTGCAGCATCAGGTAGCTCGGGTGGTAGCCGGTGTCGATGAGCTCGCCGCCGCCCGAGGTGGAGGCGTGCGCGCGCCAGCCCATGTTCGCGGGGTCGAAGTCGTTGAAGAACGAGTCCGTGGTGCGCACCTCGTAGACGGTGCCGATCGCACCGGAGTCGAGGAGCTCCTTCGCCTTCGCGACGGCAGGCATGAACAGCTGGTTGTGTGCGCACATCAGGATGACGCCGTTCGCCCTGACGGCGTCGTTGACCCTGCGGGCCTCGTCCGGCGTGAGGCACAGCGGCTTCTCGCACAGCACGTCGAGCCCGGCATCCGCCGCGGCCACGATCGCGTCCGCGTGCAGGTGGTGCGGCAGGCAGATGTCGACGGCGTCGAGCTCTTCGTTCGCGATCATGTCGCGATAGTCGGTGTACGCGGTGGCGTCGAGCTCCTCTGCGCGGCGCCTCGCGGTCTCCTCGAAGGCGTCGGCGACAGCGATGATGCGGATCACGTCGCTGTGGGCCTGGTAGCCGCGGATGTGGGCGCTCGCGATGCCTCCGCCGCCGATCAGTCCGACCTTGATCATGAGTAGTTCTCCCTGGTTCCTGTGCGTGCTGCACTGTTGGCGGCGACCACGAGCCTGGTGAGCTCCACGGCGCGGTCGAGGTTGTCGTCGGCCCGGGTGCCGTTCGCGATGTGGTCGACCCACTGCTCGAACGCGGTCGGCAGGTCGGCGGGCACGGGGATCCGCTCGATCTCGCTGTCCTTGGCGGCGACCAGAACGTGGTCGTCGTGCTCGGAGTAGCTGAGCCAGCCCTTCGTGCCGCCGATCTCGATGACGAACGGGTCGGGCGAGACGACGCCGGACTCGATCACGCCGATCGCGCCGTTCTCGTAGGTGACGGTGACGACGGCGTTGTCCTCGACATCGCGGCCCGTCACGTAGGTGTACGCCGACGCGATCGTCGCCGGGTGCGCACCGAGGAACAGCTGCGTGAGGTAGACAGGATGGCACCCGAGGTCTGCCAGCGCGAGACCGTAGGTGATGTCGAGGTCGTAGAACTGCTCGGGCAGCCAGCCCGCGATCGCTCCGTCGTGCGAGAGGCGAACGCGCGAGTAGTTGACATCGCCGAGCGTGCCCTTCGCCAGCACCTCCCGAACGGCCTGCGTGTAGCCGTGGTAGAGGCGGGGCAGCGAGACGATCAGCTTGACGCCGTTCTCGTCGCAGGTGCGGATGATCTCCTCGGCCTCCTCGACGGTCCGGGCGAGCAGCTTCTCGGTGAAGATGTGCTTGCCGGCCTTCGCGGCTTTCACCATGACGGCGCGGTGGTCCTTCGTCGAGGTCGTGATGGTCACGGCATCCACGTCGTCCCGGGCCAGCAGCGCGTCGAGGTCGGGCTCGAACTCCACGCCGAACTGCGCCGCCCCCGCTCGTCCACGTGTCTCGTCGTCATCCCACACGGCGACCAGCTCGGTCTGCGGATGCTCCGTCGTCGCTCTCGCGTAGTCGCCTGCGTGCACGTGCCAGAAGCTCAGCACGGCCACTCTGAGCCGGTTCTCGGCCGACATCATCGTCTCCTTCTCGTCGATGGGGCGTCATCCACGGCGAGGGCATGGATCTGGCTCCGCCGGTGGTGCGCTGCACGCCATCTTGGGGGAGTCCACGCAATCAGTCAAGTCATTTGATGAATTGCCGAGATCTCCACCGCCACCGCGGAAACCATGAGTTCCAGTCATGTCTTGGGTCACAGGATCACGGCTTGACATCGGTCTTGAACGACTTTGTCCTGACATGTTGACAGTAATAAATGCAGATGATTTACTAACGAAGTTCGACGCCGAGCGAAGTGCCCGGCGTCACCTTGCACCATGAGGCAAAGGAGCACATGATGAAGAACCGGATCATCGCGGCCGCTGCGGTCGGAATGGTCGCGGCCGCGGCGCTGACAGGCTGCTCGTCGGGAGGCAGCGGTGGTAGCAAGACCATCACGATCGCCTACGAATCCTACGGCGGCAAGCAGATGCAGAACTACATGCAGCGCATCGCGACCCAGTACGACAAGAAGTACCCCGGCTACACCGCCAAGCTGGTGCCGATCCAGGCGGCGGAGAACGACTACTACACGAAGCTCGCCCTCATGAACAAGTCGGCGTCGACCGCGCCCGACGTGCTCTACGAGGACACCTTCCTCATCAAGTCGGACGCAGCGGCCGGTTACCTCGCGCCGCTCGACAGCTACGTGAAGAAGTGGAGCGACTGGTCGCAGTTCCCGGCCAACGCACGTCAGGCCGGTGAAGGCGCTGACGGCAAGCTCTACGGCATTCCGATGGGCACGGACACCCGTGCGCTCTGGTACAACAAGGACGTCCTTCAGAAGGCCGGCGTCTCGGTGCCGTGGCAGCCGAAGAACTGGCAGGACATCATCGACGCCGCGAAGAAGATCAAGGCGGCCGAGCCCGGTGTGATCCCCCTCAACGTGTACTCCGGCATGGTAACCGGCGTGGTATCCACCATGCTGGGATTCGAGATGCTGCTGTACGGCACCAACGACCAGCTGACCAACAGCGACGGTAAGTGGGTGTCGGGCTCGACAGGGTTCAAGGACTCGCTGCAGTTCATCAAGGACGTCTACGGCGGAGGCATCGGGCCGTCGGCTCAGCAGGCGCTCGACCCGAACTGGTCGAACCAGACCCCTGCACTGCTCTCGCAGAACAAGCTCGGCATCAGCCTCGACGGCTCGTGGGTCTCCAGCAACTGGGGAAGCGCAGGCGTCGCGCCGTGGACGAACTGGAACTCCGTGATGGGCCAGGCCAAGATGCCGACCCAGGACGGCGCTGACCCGGGTGCGACCAGCATGTCGGGCGGATGGACGCTCGCTCTCGGCTCGAAGTCGAAGAACCCGCAGGCGGCCTGGAACTTCATCGCTCTCGGCCTGAACAAGGACAACTCGCTCTTCTACGCGACGAGCAACCAGAACATCCCTGTTCGCACGGATGTCGCCAGCGACCAGACCTACATCAAGTCGAACCCCACCAACGCGTTCTTCGCCGACCTGGTGAAGATCACGCACTTCCGTCCGGCGACGTCGTCGTACCCCGCGGTGTCGAACAACATCCAGGTCGCGATGGAGTCGGTGATGACCGGTCAGCAGTCGCCGGCCGCGGCGCAGAAGGTCTATGACCAAGCGCTGCCGCAAGCCGTCGGCGGTTCGAAGAACGTCGCAACGCAGTAGGCGCACGGTCATGACGTCGCTCACGCAGACCGCTGTGGCGACGGGCCGTCAAGGGCGGGGAGGGGCTACCCCTTCCCGCCCGCACCGCGCTCGTCGTGCGTTCGGTCGTACCCTGCCACTGATCCCGGCGATGGTGATGGTCGCCATCTTCCTCGTCGGGCCCGTCATCGAGTCGTTCTACGGCTCGTTCACCAACATGGCGTTGACCGGGAGCGCGGCGCAGAGCGCCCAGTTCATCGGTTTCCAGAACTATGTCCAGCTGTTCCAGAATCCCGACTTCTGGCAGTCCATCTGGTTAACCATCCTCTTCGTGATCGGCAGTGCCGTCATCGGGCAGAACGTGCTCGGTCTCGCGTTGGCCATGCTGATGCGGTCGGGCAACAAGATCCTCGTCGGAGTCGTCGGCACCCTCGTCGTGACCGCGTGGGTGGTTCCCGAGGTCGTCGGCGCCTTCTGCTCGTACGCGTTCTTCAGCGGCAACGGCACGCTCAACGCGATCCTCGCGGGCGTCGGCATCACGGGGCCGGACTGGCTCTTCGTGCTGCCGATGGTGTCGGTCATCCTCGCCAACATCTGGCGCGGAACGGCGTTCTCGATGATGGTCTACTCGGCGGCCATCTCCGAGGTTCCCGAGGAGATCACCGAGTCGGCCCAACTCGACGGTGCCAGTGGCGCGAAGCGGCTGATGTACATCACGCTGCCGATGATCCGTCGGAGCATCTCGACGAACCTCATGCTGACCACGCTGCAGACCCTCAGCGTGTTCGGACTCATCTACATCATGACCGCCGGTGGTCCAGGCACGGCGAGCTCGACGCTCCCGGTGCTCGCATACCAGGAGGCGTTCAAGTTCTCGCAACTCGGGCTCGGCACGGCGATCGCCGTGATCATGCTCATCATCGGTGCCGTCTTCTCGATCATCTACATCAGGGCGCTCCGACCGGAGGTGGACTGACCATGAAAATGACCTCCCCATCGGGCCGCGGCCTTCGCGTGGTCTCGAACACCGTGCTGGTCGTCATCGGCCTGTGCTTCCTGCTGCCCCTGTTGTGGCTGCTGGTGTCGTCGTTCGACGGCACCGCCAACCTGACGCTGAAGATGCCGGCCCCGTTCACCTTCGACAACTTCACGTCGGTGCTGACGCCCAGCCTGGCCTTCGGGCCGCTCTGGAACAGCGTGGTGATCTCGTTCGGATGCGCCATCTTCACGGTGATCGCCGCGGTGCTCGCCGCCTACCCGCTGTCTCGCTACCGCATGCGGATCAACAAGCCGTTCATGTACGGCATCCTGTTCGGCACCTGCCTGCCGATCACGGCGATGATGGTGCCCGTCTACACGCTCTTCGTGTCGCTGAACCTGCTGGACTCCCTCTGGGGCACGGTGTTGTTCATGGCGGCGACGAGCCTTCCGCTGGCCATCTGGATGATGAAGAACTGCATGGACTCGGTGCCGATCTCCCTCGAAGAGGCGGCGTGGACCGACGGGTCGTCGATGATGTCGACGCTCATCCGCGTGGTGGTGCCGCTCATGCGTCCGGGCCTCGCCGTCGTGTTCATCTTCGTGTTCGTGCAGGCGTGGGGAAACTTCTTCATCCCGTTCGTGCTATTGCTGAGTCCTGACAAGATGCCGGCCTCGGTCAGCATCTATCAGTTCTTCGGCCAGTACGGAGCGGTCGCCTACGGCAAGCTCGCTGCGTTCTCGCTGATCTACTCGATCCCCGTGCTCGGCCTGTACGTCGTCACGTCGAGGTTCCTCGGCGGTGGCTCAGCGCTCGCCGGCGCCGTGAAGGGATGACCTGAGGCACGGTCATCCCGGCCACACCACGGCGCACAGCACAGCACCCGACCACAGCATCCGACAGATCACCCGACGTAGCCCACGAACCAGACCACAAGGAGCACCACCTTGCACGATGACTCGCGCCTCGTTCTCGAGCGCATCAACCGCTTTCTCGGCGAGCGCATCTCGCCCGCCATCTATCCGGAGCGTGTGCCGCTCGCCCTCACCGCGTGGGACGTGCCCGACGAGCCCGTGCCGTTCGCCGAGGCGATCGAGCAGCGGTTCGAGCCGTTCGCACCGGGCACGCCATGGAGCAAGCCGTGGGGCACGACGTGGTTCCACGTGACGGGAGACGTTCCGGATGGCTGGCGCGGGGCATCCCCTCGGCATGCCGTCGAGCTCATCGTCGACCTCGGGTTCCAGGGGGATCACCCCGGGTTCCAGGCCGAGGGCCTGGTGTTCGCGCCCGACGGGTCGACGGTGAAGGCGATCGAGCCGTTCAACTCGTTCGTCGAGATCACGGGCGACGATGTCGACCTCTATATAGAGGCGGCATCCAACCCGAACGTCGGCGGCTCGTGGCGCTGGGGAACGACCCCGATGGGCGACAAGTCCACCGCGGGAACCAACCCGATATACACGCTGCGCTTCGTCGACCTCGCGCTGCGGGATGTCACGGTGTGGGAGCTGGAGCGCGACGTGTGGACCCTTCTCGGGCTGCACGCCGAGCTGCCTGCGAACTCCAACCGGGCAGCCCAGATCCTGCGGGCGCTGGAGCACATGTGCGACAGCGTCGACCCGCACGACGTGGCCGGAACGGCCGACGCGGGCCGCGAGGCTCTCGCCGGGGTGCTCGCCGTCGAGGCCGCGGCGGGCGCTCACCGCATCAGCGCGGTCGGGCACGCGCACATCGACTCGGCTTGGCTGTGGCCGACCAGGGAGACGATCCGCAAGTGTGCTCGCACGTTCTCCAACGTGCTCGCGCTCATGGACGAGCATCCCGACTTCGTGTTCGCCTGCTCGTCCGCCCAGCAGTACGCGTGGATCAAGCGGTTCTACCCCGAGCTGTTCGAGCGCATCCGCGCCAGGGTGGCGGAGGGCCGGTTCGTTCCGGTGGGCGGCATGTGGGTCGAGTCGGACACCAACATGGTCGGCGGAGAGGCGATGGTTCGGCAGTTCGTCGCCGGCCAGGGCTTCTTCGAGCGCGAGTTCGGCAAGCGGGCCGTGACGGGATGGCTGCCCGACTCGTTCGGCTACACCGGAGCGCTTCCGCAGATTCTCGCGGGCGCGGGCATCGAGCAGTTCGTGACGCAGAAGATCTCGTGGAACGACACCGACCGGTTCCCTCACCACACCTTCCTGTGGGAGGGCATCGACGGAACGCGCATGTTCACGCACTTCCCGCCGATGGACACCTACAACTCGATCCTCTCCGGCGAAGAGCTCGCCCGTCAGGACAGGCAGTACGCGGAGAAGGGCGAGGCCAACTCGTCGCTCGCTCTGTTCGGCCACGGTGACGGCGGCGGGGGACCGACGCGCGAGATGATCGCGGCGGCGCGGCGCACGGCGTCGCTCGACGGGTCGCCGCGCGTGGCGGTCGAGACGCCTGAGACGTTCTTCGGGCGGGCGAAGGCAGAGTACCAGCGTCCTCCCGTATGGTCCGGCGAGCTGTACCTCGAGCTGCACCGCGGCACCTACACCTCGCAGGCGCGCACCAAGCAGGGCAACCGCCGCAGCGAGCACCTGCTGCGACAGGCCGAGCTGTGGGCGACGACTGCCGCCGTGCGAAACGGCGCGGAGTACCCCTATGAGGAGCTCGAGGCGGCATGGCAGACCGTGCTGCTGCAGCAGTTCCACGACATCCTGCCAGGCTCGTCGATCGCGTGGGTGCACCGTGAGGCCGAGCGCAACTACGCCGAGCTGGCCGAGCAGGTGGGAGTGCTCATCGACTCGGCGCTCGGTGCGCTGGGCGGTGCCGGAGGGGCGGCAGAAGCTTCGGACGCGCCGTCCGGCGTGATGGTCAACGCCGCGCCTGTCGCGGTGCGAGGCGTGCCGGCGCTCGGCGCCGGTGTGCCGGCGGATGCCCCGGGCAACGCGCGCCGTGTATGCGACACCCTCGTGCTCGAGAAACACCGCGCGGGGTTGGGTGGCG
>JBQCJQ010000320.1:0-7070 GCA_051952615.1 Humibacter sp. | reverse complement strand
GGGGAGCCGTGCCCCGTCTCCGGCAGCGGCCGCTCGTCGTTGACGGTGCCGTCACCAGCGTCGGTGGGTGTCGTCTCGGTCATTCCTGGCCCTCGTCCTCGTGGTGGTCGCTCTGAAGCCCGTGCTCACCGGGTGAGGGATGCTTCGGCGCCTTCGGCGAATCCGCCTCGGGCGTCGGCTTCGTGATCGCCTGCGGGTGCCGCTGGGTCGTGGTGGGCGTGCGTGGCGCAGCCGACGTCTTCGACGCAGCGGACGCCCGCGCCGTGGACGCCCGTGCGGACGTGGATGCCTGTGCCGGCCGCGCAGCATCGGCAGGCGCCTTCCTGCCTCGCCTGCGCTTCGGTCCCGGGTCCTCCGTCGTGACGACGGGGCTCGGCCTGGTGCGAGGCGGATGCGCCCCCGTGATGCTGGCGGCGCCGTCGAACCCGGTGAGCACCACGCTGGAGAGCGAGGGAAGCGTCACGTTCATCTCGTCGAGCGCCGTCTTGAGGCGCAGGCGCAGCTCTCTGGCGACGTCGTCCTTGGCGGTGGTGCGCGTCTTCACCACGATCCGCAGCACGATCGCCTCGGCGGAGACGGACTCGATGCCCCAGAGCTCGGGCCGCTCCACGATGCGTGCGCGCCACTTGGGCGTCGTGGCGAGCTCGTTCGCGACCTGGAGCATGCGGTCCTGGATCGCCTCCACGTCGCTGTCGTAGGGCACGGCGAGATCGGTGATGACGCGGGCCCAGCCCTGAGACATGTTGCCGACGCGCAGGATCTCGCCGTTCCGCACGAACCACAGAGTGCCGTTCACGTCGCGGATCTGCGTGATGCGGATGCCGACGACCTCGACGATTCCCGTCGCCGGCCCGAGGTCGACGACGTCGCCGACGCCGAGCTGGTCCTCCATGACCATGAAGAGGCCGTTGAGAACGTCCTTGACGATGTTCTGTGCGCCGAAACCGAGGCCGGCACCGATCGCCGCCGTGAGAAGGGCGAGCGAACCGAAGATGTTCTGGTCTGCCACGTTGACGCACGCGACGATCGCGATGATCACGATCGTGACGTTCACGATGTTGCTCAGCACGGTGCCGAGCGTGCGGGTGCGTTGCACGACCCGCACGGCGGCGATCGGCGAGGCGGTGAGTGCCTGCGTGTCGTCGACGTTCTGCTTGTTCTTGACTCCGCTGACGATGCGCCTGACGATCCGCCGGATGACGAAGTGCATCACCCAGGCGATGAGGATCGCGATCAAGACGATGATGACGATCTGGGCGAGCTTCCAGCCCCACGCCACCAGGCCCGCGAGAACTGACTGCCAGAACGAGGCTTTGGTGATGTCGGTTGCGGAGGGCAGAAGGCTGGCGAAGATCATCGCGTTCGATTTTAGCGAGGTCACCATGTGCATCCAGGGTGCGGGTCCTGAGCAAGGACTGGGCGGCGGTCGGGAGCGGGCCATGACGGCGGCGCAGATGACGATACAGACGACGGATGCCCGGGGCGACGTCTTCGAGACGCGTCCCCGGGCATCCGTTGCCGGGCGCCACGCCCGGGCCCCCTGGCCGCTACACGTCGCGCCGCTTCACCAGCACCGCGCCGATCACGAGGGCGACGATGACCCACGCCACGAGCACCAGGACGCCCTGGGTCGCATCGAGGGAGACCGCGCCGCTCGGCACCGGAGCGGGGTGCGGATCGGCGTACGCGTAGACCTTTCCGCCTGCCTCCGACGGCAGGAAGTCCGCGATGTTCGACACCCACTGCGCCCGCGTGAGCTCCCCGACGAGTCGCGCAGCCACGGGCAGCACGAGAACGGTGCCGAGGATCGCCGCGATGCCGCCGGCCGAGCTGCGGATGATCGCACCGAACGCGAACGCGAGCATCGAGATCAGCGCTAGGTAGGCGGCGCCGCCGAGGATCGGCAGCGGCACCCCCGAGGCGAAGAGGTCGGCGTTCACGCCACGGGCGTTGTAGATGCCGGTCGCGACGACCGACGAGATGCCCAGCGAGACGATCGAGACGACGAACACGACGACGGCCAGCACGATGAGCTTGCCGAAGTAGGCGCCGAGCCGGCCGGGCACGGCGGTGAACGTCGAGCGGATCATCCCGGTGCTGTACTCGCCGCTGATCACCAGCACACCGAGCACCGCGGCGACCAGCTGCGTGAAGTTCACGCCGATCGTCGAGGCGGAGACGAGGGTGGCGGCGAGCGCGTTGGACGGCGCGGACGACAGGTTGTCGACGGGCGTGACCCCGGCGACGAGCGCCGAGAAGCCCACCGAGAACAGGATGACGAGCCCGAGGCACCACATCGTGGACCGCAGGCTGCGCAGCTTGATCCACTCCGAGTTCAGCACCCCGCCGAAGCTGAGACGGATGCCGTCGAGCGGGCTTGCGGGGATCGTGCCGGTGTTCGTTCCGGTTGCGGTGGTCATCGGGTCACCTCCGAGTGGTACTCGACCTCGTCTTGCGTGAGCTCGAGGTAGGCGTCTTCGAGCGACGCGTTGAGCGGGGTCAGTTCGTGCAGCGCGAGACCGGAGGCGGCAGCGATGTCGCCGATGCGCGACGCATCGAGCCCCGAGACCTCCAGCGCGCCGTCGTCGTACGACGTGACGGTGACGTCGGGACCGGCGAGGGCGGCCGTGAGCTCCTGGGCGCGCGGAGTGCGCACCCGCACCAGGCGTCGAGTCGCACCGGCGATCACGTCGGAGATCGGGGCGTCGGCGAGCACGCGCCCGCGTCCGAGCACGATCAGGTGGTCGGCTGTCTGCGACATCTCGCTCATCAGGTGCGACGAGATGAAGACGGTGCGTCCCTCTGAGGCGAGGTAGCGGCAGAACTCGCGCACCCAGCGCACGCCCTCGGGGTCGAGGCCGTTCACCGGCTCGTCGAGGATCAGCGTGTGCGGGTCGCCGAGCAGTGCGGCGGCGATGCCGAGGCGCTGGCCCATGCCGAGCGAGAATCCGCCGACCCGCTTGTTCGCCACCGACTCGAGACCGGTCATCGCGATCACGTCGTGCACCCGGCTCTTGGGGATGCCGTGCGTGGCCGCCAGCGCCCGAAGGTGGTTGAACGCGGTGCGACCGGTGTGCACGGCCTTGGCCTCCAGCAGCGCTCCGACCTCGTGAAGGGGCGCGGGATGCTGCGCGTACGGCTTGCCCGCGACCAGGGCGTGTCCCGCCGTCGGCTTGTCCAGCCCGACGATCATGCGCATGGTCGTGGACTTGCCGGCGCCGTTCGGGCCGAGGAACCCCGTGACGATGCCGGGACGCACCGTGAACGAGACGTCGTCCACCGCCAGCTTGGGCCCGTACCTCTTGGTGAGGCCTTCGATTTCGATCATGTGCCCAACGCTATGGGAGGCACGGGCCCCTGACATCCACCCAGGGGATGACGCTGGCGGTTCGACGGGATGAGGTCAGGCCTGCGCATCCCTCCGTTGGGCGGCGAGAGCGCGCTCGACGGACGCGAGATTCTCCGAGATCAGGCGGCGCAGTGCGGCAGGCTCCTGGTTCGCGTCGAGCCAGGACCGAGTGGCATCCGCCAGCCGCTGGTCGACGAGCGGGAACGGATACATGCCCTCGACGAGGTACTCCGCGATCTTGTAGGAACGGGATGCCCACACCGACTGCAGCGCGTCGAAGTACCGGGCGACGTAGGGCTCGAGCAGCGACGTGTCGTGCACGCGCTGGAACCCGATACCGGTCATCCGGACGATCGTGTTCGGCAGGTCGTCGGAGTCGAAGACGCTCGCCCATGCGGCGGCCTTGCCTTCGGCCGTCGGGATGGCGGCGCGTGCCTGTGCGGCGGCCTGGGCTCCGGTCGCGGTGTTGTCCGCAGCGAGGGCTGCATCGATCTCGGCTGCACCCGCCTGGCCGCCTGCGACGAGGGACGTGAGCAGCTCCCACGCCAGGTCGGTGTCGATCGTCAGGTCGTCGAGCACGATCGAGCCGTCGCGCAGACCGGCCACCTTGGCGAGCTGCTCAGGTGTCGACGCGAGCGCGGCGAAGAACTTCACGAACTGGAACTGCGCGTCGCTGCCCGGCTCAGCGTCGGAGGCGAGCTGCCAGAGCGCGTCCGCTGATTCGGTCCGCGCCGTCTCGCGCTTCTCCGGGGCGACGTACGACGACACGCTCAGCACCAGCTGGTTCAGCGTGGTGCGCAGCGTCGTCGACTCGGTCTCCGAACCGATGTTGCCGAGAACGAGGCGCACGTAGTCGCTGGCCGGCGTCTCGGCGTCGCGCGTGGCATCCCACACCGAGCCCCACACGAGCGAACGTGCCAGCGGCGACTCGATGTCGGAGAGGTGCTCGATCGCGGCCTTCAGCGACGCCTCGTCGAGGCGGATCTTCGCGTACGCGAGATCGTCGTCGTTGATCAGCACGAGGTCCAGGCGCTTCACGCCGACGAGCTCCGCGACCTCCGTGCGCTCGCGGTCGACGTCGAGCTCGATGCGCCGGTCGCGCACCAGGCGCCGGCCGTTCTCGGTGTCGCGCAGGTTGTAGAGGCCGATCGCGAGGCGGTGCGGCCGAAGCGTCGGGTAGTCGGGCTTGGCGCTCTGCAGAACGGCGAAGCCGGTGATCGTGCCGTCGGCGTCCGCGGCGATCTCGGGGCGGAGCGTGTTCACGCCTGCGGTCTCGAGCCAGAGCTTCGACCACGATGTGAGGTCGCGGCCGCTGGTCGCTTCGAGCTCGACCAGCAGGTCGCGCAGCTCGGTGTTGGAGTGCGCGTGTTTCTTGAAGTACTGCGAGACGCCCGCGAGGAAGTCGTCCTGGCCGGCCCATGCAACGAGCTGCTTGAGCACGGAGGCGCCCTTGGCGTAGGTGATGCCGTCGAAGTTCACCTGCACGTCTTCGAGGTCGTTGATCGTGGCGACGATCGGGTGGGTCGACGGCAGCTGGTCCTGGCGGTACGCCCAGCTCTTCTCCATGGCCGCGAACGTGGTCCACGCCTCGTGCCACTCGGTGGCCTCTGCCGTGGCGAGCGTCGACGCGTACTCGGCGAACGACTCGTTCAGCCACAGATCGTTCCACCACTTCATCGTGACCAGGTCGCCGAACCACATGTGCGCGAGCTCGTGCAGGATCGTGACGACCCTGCGCTCCCTGATCGCGTCGGTGACCTTGGAGCGGAACACGTACGTCTCGGTGAACGTGATCGCACCGGCGTTCTCCATCGCACCGGCGTTGAACTCCGGAACGAACAGCTGGTCGTACTTCGCGAACGGGTAGGGCACGTCGAAGCGCTCCTCGTAGAACGCGAAGCCCTCCCTGGTCTTGTCGAAGATGTAGTCCGCGTCCATGTACTCGGCGAGCGAGGCGCGGGCGTATACGCCGAGCGGGATGACACGGCCGTCGCGGCTCGTCAGCTCGGACTGCCAGCTCGCGTACGGCCCAGCGATGAGCGCTGTGATGTACGAGGAGATCACCGGCGTCGGCTCGAACACCGTCGTCTTGACCGGCCCGGCGAGCTCCACGGATGCCACGGGGGAGTTGCTCACGACGGCCCACTCGGCCGGCGTCGTGACCGTGAAGGTGAACTCAGCTTTGAGGTCGGGCTGCTCGAACACCGGGTACATCCGGCGGGAGTCCGGCACCTCGAACTGGGAGTACAGGTATACCTCGCCGTCGACCGGGTCCACGAAGCGGTGCAGCCCCTCACCGGTGTTCGTGTAACGCATGTTCGCCACGATGCTGAGCTCGTTCTCGTCGTCGAGATCGTCGAGCTGGATGCGCACGCCGTCGCTCACCGTCGCCGGGTCGAGCGCCTTGCCGTTGAGCACCACCGAGAGCACGTCGGCGGTGATCGCGTCGATGAAGGTCGACGCGCCCTTCTTCGCGGAGAACCGCACGGTGGTCGCGCTGAGGAACGTCTCGTCGCCCGTCGTCAGGTTCAGTACGACGTCGTAGCTGTGGGCGTCGACGATGGCGCGGCGCTCGGCCGCTTCGATGCGAGTGAGGTTCTCTCCTGGCACGTGGCTCTCCTAGGTATGGTGTGCGGCTGTCGTGACGCGGACCCGTGTCGTGTACGGCGTCCAACGCCCAAGCCTACGGCGTGCCTCGATCCCGGCGTCGGCGGTCTCCCGCCCTCGGGCTCGGGGCACCGGCGCTTAGATGGATGGCATGACCGACGTTGACTTCTGGTTCGACCCCTCGTGCCCATGGGCCTGGATGACCTCCCGTTGGGTGGACGAGGTCGCACCCCACCGCGAACTGAACGTGACCTGGCACATCATGAGCCTCTACGTGCTCAATGAGGACAAAGACATCCCCGAGTCCTACCGCGCGATGCTGCCGCGAACGCTGCGCTACGCCCGGCTCGTTACAGCGGTCGGGGAGATGGTCGGCCAGGACGCCGTCAAGCCGCTCTATGACGCGCTGGGCACGCGCATCCACCCCGGTCACCGCAAGGACGTCGACGAGGTGATCTCCGAGGCGCTCGCCGAGGTCGGACTTCCGGCCGACTACGCGCGCTACGCCGACTCCGACGAGTTCGACAGCCAGTTGCGCGCCAGCCACAGCGACGGCATCGACCGGGTCGGCCAGGAGGTCGGCACCCCTGTCGTCGCGGTGAACGGAACCGCGTTCTTCGGGCCGGTGATCTCGCCCACCCCGCGCGGCGAGCAGGCGCTGACGCTGTGGGACGGCGTCGTCGCGGCGGCCTCGTACGACGGCTTCTTCGAGCTGAAGCGCACCCGCACCCGGGAGCCGATCTTCGACTGAGCTGCTTCCCTAAACTGGGAACCATGCGCATCCACATCGGCACCGACCACGCCGGGCTCGAGTTCTCGGAGACCCTCCAGCAGCACCTCCGCGACGCCGGCCACGAGGTCATCGACCACGGTCCGAGCTCGTACGATCCGCTCGACGACTACCCGGCGTTCTGCATCAATGCGGCCAAGGGCGTCGTCGTCGACCAGCAGGCCGGCGTCACGGCGCTCGGTGTCGTGTTCGGCGGATCGGGCAACGGTGAGCAGATCGCGGCGAACAAGGTGCGGGGCATCCGTGCCGCACTGGTGTGGAACGAGAGCACGGCGCTGCTGGCGCGCCCGCACAACGATGCCAACGTGATCGCGATCGGTGCGA
>JBQCJQ010000319.1:0-6054 GCA_051952615.1 Humibacter sp. | reverse complement strand
AGCTACAACATCGGCTACCTCGACGAGCAGACGAAGCGGATGATCCGCCGCGCCCTGCTCAAGGCGGTCGCCATCCCCGGATTCCAGGTGCCGTTCGCCTCCCGCGAAGTGCCCATGCCACGCGGCTGGGGTACCGGCGGCGTGCAGGTGACGGCGGCGATCATCGGCGAGTCCGACACGCTCAAGGTCATCGACCAGGGAGCGGATGACACCACGAATGCCGTCTCGATCAGGGCGTTCTTCGCCAAGGTGGCAGGCGCGAAGACCACGACGAACACCGAGGCCGCGACGATCATCCAGACCCGCCACCGCATCCCGGAGGCCGACCTCGGCGAGGGGCAGACCATGGTCTACCAGGTGCCGATCCCCGAGCCACTGCGGTTCCTCGAGCCGCGTGAGACCGAAACCCGGCGCATGCACGCGCTGGAGGAGTATGGCCTCATCTACGTGAAGCTCTACGAGGACATCGCCAAGTTCGGCCACATCGCCACCACGTACGCGTACCCGGTGATCGTGAACGGCCGCTACCTGATGGACCCCTCGCCGACGCCGAGCTTCGACAACCCGAAGCTGCACCAGAGCCCGGCCCTCCACCTCTACGGTGCCGGCCGCGAGAAGCGCATCTACGCGGTGCCGCCGTACACGGATGTCGTCAGCCTCGGCTTCGAGGACCACCCGTTCCAGCCGCAGGTCTTCGAGCAGCCGTGCGCGGTCTGCGGATCGACGGGCGTGTACCTCGACGAGATCATCACGGATGACGCGGGCGGCGTCATGTACGCCTGCTCCGACACCGACCACTGCGAGCGCACGGTTGCGGCGAACGCCGCCCGCGAGCTGCAAGAGATCACCGAATCGCAGGAAAGCGAGGTCGTGTCATGACGATGCGAACGGATGACGACGAGCGACCCCTGCTCGAGGTGCGGGGTGCCGGCCACAGCTACGGCGACCGCTTCGGCTGCCGCGACGTGAGCTTCGAGCTGTGGCCCGGCGAGGTGCTGGCCGTCGTCGGAGAGTCGGGCTCGGGCAAGTCGACGCTGCTCGGCACGCTGTCGCAACGGCTGAGCCTCACGGAGGGGGGCATCCGCTACCGCCTCGCCGACGGTGACGTCGTCGAGCTCGCCGAGCTGAGCGAGGCGCGTGTTCGCCGGCTGTGGCGCAGCGAGTGGGGCTTCGTGCACCAGAACGCGGCGGACGGCCTCCGCATGCACGTCAGCGCAGGCGGCAACGTCGGCGAGCCGCTGATGGCGACCGGATGGCGCCACTACGGCAAGATCCGCGCGGCGGCTGCCGAGTGGCTGGAGCGTGTGGAGATCCCCGCCGACCGCATCGACGACACCCCGGCATCCTTCTCCGGCGGCATGCGGCAGCGTCTGCAGATCGCCCGCAACCTCGTGGTGTCCCCGCGGCTCGTCTTCATGGACGAGCCCACCAGCGGTCTGGACGTCTCCGTGCAGGCCAGGCTGCTCGACCTCATCCGCTCGCTGGTCGCCGAGCTGGGCCTCGCCGTCGTGATCGTCACGCACGACCTGGCGGTGGCGCGGCTCATCTCCCATCGCACGCTGGTGATGAAGGACGGCAACGTGATCGAGTCCGGTCTCACCGACCGCGTGCTGGATGACCCGCAGGCCGCATACACGCAACTTCTCGTCTCTTCCATTCTCCAGGGGTGATTCCGCAGTGACTCTCACAGACCAGAACGCACCGACCGAGGCAACGGCAGACCGGGCGGCTCCCGTGCTGACCGTCACCGACGTGCAGAAGACGTTCACCATGCACCTGCAGGGCGGCGCGCAGCTTCCCGTGCTGCGCGAGGTCTCGTTCGAGGTTCGCGCCGGGGAGTGTGTCGTGCTCGGCGGTGCGTCGGGTGCCGGCAAGAGCTCGATCCTCAAGATGGTCTACGGCAACTACGCGGCAGACCGCGGATCGATCGTGCTGGATGCCCGTGCAGGCGCTCGCGAAAGTGCAGGTGCTTCCGGCACGGGCGCCGCCGTCGACCTCGCGACCGCCGACCCGCGCCGGGTGCTCGCAGCCCGCCGCGACACCATGGGATACGTGAGCCAGTTCCTGCGCTGCGTGCCGCGCGTCCCCGCCATCCAGGTCGTCGCCGAGCCCTTGGTCGAGCGGGGCGTCGACGCTGCCGACGCGCGCGAGCGCTCGGCCTCGATGCTGAGAAGGCTGGGCATCCCCGAGCGCCTCTGGTCGCTGCCGCCCGCCACGTTCTCGGGCGGTGAGCAGCAGCGTGTGAACATCGCCCGCGGGTTCATCGCTGAGCTGCCGATGCTGCTGCTGGACGAGCCGACGGCATCCCTCGACTCGCGCAATCGGGATGTCGTCGTCGACCTCATCGCCGACAAGCGTGAGCAGGGCGTCGCGATGCTCGGCATCTTCCACGACACGGAGGTGCGCGAGCGGGTCGCCGACCGCATCATCGACGTCGAGGCGTTCGCGCCGGTCGCCGCGAGCCCCGTCTCCGCCAACGGGGTGGCGGCGTGACACGGGTCGCGATCTACGCCGCGCCCGGCGCGCTGGCTGCTGACGAGACGTGCGCCGACCCCGGCCGTGCGCTACTCGAACGGGCCGAGTCGTGGCTGGGGCGCAGCACGTCCGGGCGACCCGTCGAACAGACGGCACCGGCGGGCTGGAGCCGGGAGCAGGTCGACGCGATCACCGTCGACGCCCGCCGCTACGGCTTCCACGCGACGCTCAAGGCCCCGTTCCACCTGGCGGAGGGGCGCACGCTCGACGAGCTCGACGCCGCGGTCGCACGGTTCGCAGCCGAGCGTCCCGTCGTGTCGGTGCCGAACCTCTCGCTCAGTCGTATCGGGCGCTTCTTCGCCCTGACGCCCGGCGATCGAGCAGACGCGCTGTACTCGCTCGCCGAGGAGATCGTGAGGCGGTTCGACGAGTACCGCGCACAGCCCTCCGAGGCCGAGCTCGCCCGTCGCAACCCGGACGGCATGACACCGAGGCAGCGCGAGCTCTTCGAGCGCTGGGGGTATCCGTACGTGCTCGACGAGTACCGCTTCCACCTCACGCTGACCGATCGCATCCCGCCGGAGCGCCAGGCGGATGTCGAGGCCGTGCTCGAACAGTGGTTCCACGATTCGATCGGCGCGACCCTTCCGGTGAACGTGCTCGCCCTCTTCACCGAGGCCGAGCCCGGCGCACCCTTCGAGCTGTTCTCCGTACACCCGTTGACCTTCACCAAGGAGACCCGATGAGCCGCGAGACCGTCCTCACCAACGCCCGACTCACCCTCACGGACGAGGTGGTCACCGGATCCGTCGTCGTGCGCGACGGCGTGATCGCCGACATCCACACCGGCCCGTCATCCCTCGGCTCGTACTCCGGTGCCGTCGTCGAGGACCTCGAGGGCGACTACCTCATGCCCGGCCTCGTCGAGCTGCATACCGACCACCTCGAGTCGCACATCGAGCCCCGTCCGGGCACCCACTGGGATCCGGTGCCCGCCGTGCTCGCCCACGATGTGCAGGTGAGCGGCGCCGGGGTCACGACCGTGTTCGACGCCGTGCGGATCGGCACGATGGGCGGTCGCGAAGACGCGACGGTGTTCGCCGCGCAGCTCTCCGAGGCGATCGGCTACGCAGCAGACGCGGGGATGACCCGCGCCGAGCATTTCATCCACGTGCGGTGCGAGGTGTCGGCGCCCGGCGCGGTCGACGAGTTCGATGCGCTGAGCGAGATCGCGAACATCCGGCTCGCCTCGCTCATGGACCACACTCCGGGCCAGCGCCAGTACGCGGACATCGAGGCCTTCCGCACCTACATGGTGGGCAAGGGACGGCTCACGGACGAAGGGTTCGTGAAGTTCGTCGCCGAGCTGAAAGAGGTCGCGGCCGTTCACTCCGTGCCGAACAGGGCGCAGATCGCCAAGCGCGCGAGGGAGCGAGGCATCTCGCTCGCGGCCCACGACGACGCGACGGTCGAGCACGTGGACGAGTCCGCGGGGTTCGGGGTGCTCATCTCGGAGTTCCCGACCACGCGGGTCGCCGCCGAGGAAGCACGCCGTCGGGGGCAGCTGATCGTGATGGGTGCCCCGAACATCATGCGCGGCGGGTCGCAGTCGGGCAATGTGGCGGCCGCCGACCTGCTGGGGGAGGGCCTGCTCGACATCCTCTCCTCCGACTACGTGCCGGCGAGCCCGCTGCAGGCGGTCTTCCTGCTCGACGCGGAGGGCGCACTGCCGCTGCACGAGGGGGCCAAGCTCGTGGCGACGAACCCGGCGCGTGCCGTCGGGCTGGATGACCGCGGTGCGATCGACGCCGGACGTCGCGCCGACCTCGTGCGCGTGCGCGCCCACGACCTTCCCGCCAGCGAGAGGCGCCCGAACGGGCACCGCGTTCCCGTGGTGCGCGGAGTGTGGCGCGAGGGGGTGCGGGTGTCGTGAGCGAGCCCCTTGGTGATTCGTTGAGTGGTTCGCTGAGCCGCTCGCTGGGCGATTCGGTGGGCGAGACGGCGGGCGCCGTCGCCACTCGTTCGATCGGGCCGGGCGCGTTCGTGGCGATCGTCGGTGCGAGCGGGGCCGGCAAGGACGCTCTCATGTCGTATGCACGGGCGCGCCTGGCGGCGGACGGCGGCCTTGCGGCGGACGGCGGCCTTGCGGCCGGCTCCGTCCTTGGGGGCGGTCCGACCGCAGGGGTGCTGTTCCCCCGTCGCGTCATCACCCGGCCCGCCGGTGCAGGGGAGGACTTCGACTCCGTCGACGAGCACGCGTTCGTGGATGCCGTCGCCGAGGGCGACTTCGCCGTCTGGTGGCGCGCGCACGGGCTCGGCTACGGCATTCCGGCCTCGGTCGACGAGCACGTCCGCCGCGGTGGAGCGGTCGTCGTGAACGTCTCGCGTGGAGTGCTGGATGCCCTCGCCGGGCGGTACGACCGCCTGGTGGTCGTGCGCGTCTCGGCGTCCGATGAGGCACGGGCATCCCGACTGCTCTCCCGAGGAAGGGAGGCGGAGCACGACATCAACAGTCGTCTTGCCCGCAAGGACCCGGCGCCGGACTTCCCGGTGGACGCTGAGATCCACAACGACGGAACGCTCGCCGAGGGTGGCGACCAGCTGCTGCGCATCATCGCGGGAGCTCTGGAGTCGGCCCGATGACGCGCTATCAGCAGCTCGCCGGGGAGCTTCGCACCCGCATCACGGACGGGGACTTCGCCGTCGGCACACTTCTGTCGGCGGAGCACGCGCTCGCCGCAGAGTACGGGGTATCGCGCGGGACGGTGCGCAACGCCCTCGGTTCGCTCGCGCTGCGCGGAATGGTCGAGCCGACGCGCGGCAACGGCTGGGTGATCTCGTCTGCGCTGCAGACCCGCGAGCTGGGCTCGATGAGCACGTTCTCGGAGTGGGCGCACCAGCAGGGGCTGCGCCCCGGCGGACTCGTCGTGGAGTCGGGCCGGGATGCGCCGACCGCCGTCGAGGTACGGGCCCTGCGGATCAACCGGCGCGACCCCGTGCTGCGCATCACCAGGATTCGCACCCTCGACGACCGGCGCGTGATGATCGAGCGCAAGGCCTTCGCGCCGTGGGTGGCGCCGCTGATCGAGTCGCTGCCCGCGGACGAGCCGTCGATCGTGCGGATCCTGTCGCGCGAGGGCATCCGCTCGGCGCAGGCCACGCATCGCATCGACGCGATGGCGGCGACGAGTGAGGATGCCCGCCTGCTCGAGGTCGCCCGCTCCAGCCCGCTGCTGCGTGTGCGCCACGAGCTCGGCGACAGCCGGGGCCGCATGATCGAGGTCGGCGAGGACCGCTACCTCGGGGGCGCCGTAGCCTTCGCGGTAGACGCCTTCGCCGGCTGACGCGGCGCCGGGCCCGCGGCGTCCCTCCTCCCCCCGCCCCCACCCCCCCGGGTCATCCCACACCCCCCAGCGCCCCGCCACAGCGCCACCCGCCCCAAGTCGTCGCCACTTCATGCGGATTCCCCGCTCGGAATCCCACGCCAAGTGGCGACCACTTGGCGCGCATCGGTGTCGCCCCACCACCGCAAAAAGCGACCCCCCCCCCCGCCCCCCCCCCCACCCCCCACCACCCAAC
>JBQCJQ010000318.1:0-2397 GCA_051952615.1 Humibacter sp. | reverse complement strand
GACCGGTCGGATGCGTCGGTTGATCCGTCCGATCGCCACCGCCAGCCGGGCGGCCGTCTCGGCGCGGTCCAGCGGCGCCGGTTCGGGTGTGGCGGACATCCCTCGATCCTAATCCGCGGCTCTGCCGCGTCCAACGGCGTCTGCGCCGGACGCGGGGGCCTCGGTCGCCGTCACGACCGCCGGAGTCGATCCGGTGCGGGGCGCCGTGCCCGAGGCCGAGCCGTGCTTGTGGCTCGAGTGCGGCAGGTGCGTCGGAGTGGTGTCGACGTGCACGTACTTCTTGCCGCGGCTGAACGATGCGACGGCGCCGATCAGCGACATGATCGCGGCGGCGGTGAAGACGACGACCAGGCCGCTGTGGAATGCATCCTGGATGAGCTGCGGGAAGAACTCCTTGCCGGTGAGCGTTGCGGCGTCGGCCGCAGGCAGCTTGGCGAGCACGCCGGTCGGGCCGAGCAGGCTCTGGATCGGGTTGTATCCGAGGAACGCGGCGAACACGCTGCCGACGGGCGGCAGCTCGGCGATCTTGTGCGCCGCAGCCGCCGGAACCCCGTGAGAGGTCAGACCGTTGTAGAGGGCGCTGGGCAGCGAAGCGGCGAGGCCGGCGATGAGGAGCGAGAAGAACAGGCCGATCGAGAGCGACGTTCCGGCGTTCTGCACCGTGCCCGCCATGCCGGATGCCGAACCTCGCTGATTCGCCGGCACGCTGTTCATGATCGCTGTGCGGTTCGGGGCGCCGAACATGCCGGAGCCGATGCCGGAGAGGCCGGTGATGATCGCGAACTGCCAGTACTCGAAGTTCACCGGGATGAGCAGCAGAAGCACGAACGTGATGGCGACGAGCACCAGGCCGGCCGTCGCGAAGAAGCGGGCGCCGAAGCGGTCGGACAGCACACCGGAGAGCGGCCCGGCGATCAGGAACCCGATCGTGATCGGCAGCATGTAGATGCCGGCCCAGAGCGGCGTGTCCACATAGTTGAAGCCGTGCAGCGGGAGCCAGATGCCCTGCAGCCAGATGATCAGCATGAACTGCAGGCCACCGCGGCCGATGGAGGCCAGCAGTCCGGCAAGGTTCGCCATGGCGAAGGCGCGGATCTTGAAGAGCCGCATGTTGAACATCGGCGCCTTGGAGCGCAGCTCGATGAAGGTGAACACCACGAGCAGGGCGATGCCGCCGACGATTCCGCCGATCACCCACGGGTTCGTCCAGCCCGTGGTGTTGCCGCCGTAGGGCTGGATGCCGTACGTGATCGCGGTCAGCAGCGCCGTCAGACCGACGGCGAACGTGATGTTGCCCGGCCAGTCCAGCTTGCCGGGGTTCTTGGTGCCGACCTCCTTGAGCGAGATGTACGACCAGATCGTGCCGATGATGCCGATCGGAACGCTCACGAAGAAGACCGCCCGCCAGTCGATCACGGCGAGCAGGCCGCCGACGATCAGGCCGATGAAGCTCCCCGCGATGGCGGCGACCTGGTTGATGCCGAGCGCCATGCCGCGGCGGTTCGAGGGGAAGGCATCCGTCAGAATCGCCGTCGAGTTGGCGAACAGCATCGCGCCGCCGATGCCCTGCACGAATCGCCAGGCGATGAGCCACATTGCGCCGGCGCCGCTCGTGAACGGATCGAAGGCGAGCGCGATCGATCCGAGGGTGAAGACCACGAAGCCGAGGTTGTAGATGCGCACGCGGCCGAACATGTCGCCGAGGCGGCCGAACGTGACGACGAGCACGGCCGTGACGAGCATGTAGCCCATGAGCATCCAGAGCAGGTAGCTCACGTTGCCCGGCTCGAGCGGGTTGAGTCGGATGCCCTTGAAGATGGCGGGCAACGAGATGATGACGATCGACGAGTTGATCGTCGCCATCAGCATTCCGAGCGTCGTGTTGCTCAGGGCGACCCACTTGTAGCGGGGGTGGTCCTTGGTGAAAAGGGCGCGGGAGGGCGGCGGTGTGGTGGCGGTGGTCACGTGGCTCCAGGAACGTTACGACAGAATTAGTTGCTTGCCGTGAAGCAACTATACTCCGATCCTCGCACCGCCGCGCCTCCGGCTACTCAGTCCTCCTGGCTCTTGCGGCGGGTCAGCACGATGATGAGCACCGCGACCAGGGCGAGCACGACGATCGCCACGGCGATCACCACGACGATGACGATCGCACCCGAACTCACCGTGCCTCGCGGCGTCCCCGCGCCCGCCGTCGCCGCCGCGGTCGATCCCGCGCCCTTGCACGGGCTGACGGATGACCCAGCGGCCTCCTTCGTTCCGGCCGGGGGCTGATAGGTGAAGGTGATCGAGTCCGAGACGACGTGGCCGTCGGCCGACACAATCTGCCACGTCGCCTTGTAGACGCCGGGGCCGCCAAGGGCGACGGGAGCCGTCACGTTGCGATCGCTCACCGTC
>JBQCJQ010000317.1:0-18362 GCA_051952615.1 Humibacter sp. | reverse complement strand
ACCTCGGCGAACGACTGAGCGGGCGCGGGAGCCGACGCGGCCACGGCGGCGGCGGGCGCCGACGTGAGCACGTTGGACGAGTCGAGCTCGCGCAGCTGGCCCTCGATGTAGCCCTTGAGCTTCTGGCGGTACTCGCGCTCGAAGTTGCGGAGCTCCTCGATGCGGTGCTCGAGCTGCTGGCGCTCGCTGTCGAGGTCGCCCAGCTGGGCGCGCTGGCGGTTCTCCGCCTCGGCGACGACGCGCGCAGCGGTCGCGTGGCCCTCGGCGATGAGCGCGTCGCGCTTCTCGACACCCTCGCGCACGTGCTCCTCGTGGAGGCGGCGGGCGAGCTGGAGCAGGTTGTTGGTGCTCTCCGTCTCGTCCGCGACCGGGGCGGCGGGCTGGGGAGCAACGGGGGCCACGGCGACCGGTGCGGGGGCAGGAGTTGCGATGGCCTGCGTCTGCTCGGAGGCGGCGTTGCGCTGCAGCTCTGCGATGCGCGAGTCGGACGCCACGAGTCGCTGCTTCAGCTCGTCGTTCTCCTGGCCCAGACGCCGGAGCTCGACGACGACCTCATCGAGGAAGTCATCGACCTCGTCCTGGTCGTAGCCCTCACGGAATTTGGTCGGTTGGAACCGCTTGTTGACGACATCTTCCGGAGTTAGCGCCATGGCCTACCACCCTTAGAGCTTGTGTTTTCGAACAGTGGATAACGTTCAGCTAACGCTAGCAAAGTCGCCTGTGTGCATGCCATCCGCGATGATGCGGGTCATGCCATGAACGACGTAGCGATGTACATGCCGATGATGCACACGAACATGGTCAGAGTCCAGCCGAAGTCCAGTGCGACCGGGCCGAGCGACAACGGCGGCAGCAGCCGCCTGAAGAACTTGATCGGCGGATCGGTCACGGTGAAAGCGGCTTCGGCGAGGACCAGACCGAAGCCGCGTGGGCGCCATCCGCGCGCGAACGTCCGTACGAGGTCGAGCACGAAACGCACCCACAAGACCACGAAAAAGAGCAGGAAGACGTAGTACGCGACGGTCGCGATGATCGAGACGGCGATTCCCACAGATCAAGTATGGGGGACGCCGACTGTGCTCACGCTCCGGCGAAGAACGACGCCTCGACGTCGCCCGCGACGGTCGTCGTGCCGCCGGAGACCATCACGTGCTCGGGCGAGAGCAGGAAGACCTTGCTCGTCACCTTCTCGATCTTGCCGCGAAGGCCCTGGGTCAGACCGCTGGAGAAGTCGATCATGCGCTGGGCCTCCGACTCGCTCATCTGAGACAGGTTCAGGATGACCGGGATGCCGTCGCGGAAGGATTCCGCGACCATCTTGGCGTCGCTGTACTGCCTGGGGTGAACCGTGAGGATCTCGTTCATTTCTTGCACCGTCGCATTCCGGGCCGGGGTCGGCTTACGCAGAGGTGTGACGGGCGCCTTGGCGGGCGCAGCGTGCTGCTGCACCGGCGCGACAGGTGCCGGATGCGCAGGGGCGACCGGTTCTTCGTCGTACTCGAGCTCGTCCTCGACGAGGCCGAGGTAGGCCATCGTCTTCTTGAGCGGGTTAGCCATGAGATCCTCCGTGAACAACTCGGGGTCGTGCGGCCGTGCCGGTCGACGGCGCATTTCCCTGCCAGGCTAAGCATGGTCAGGCCTCTTTCCCGTGATTGCCGTGCCGAGCCGAAGGTGTGTCGCTCCCTCGGCGATGGCATCCTCGAAGTCTCCCGACATTCCGGCGGAGATCGCGTCGGCGTCCGGGGCGATGGTGCGCAGGGCATCGGATGCCTCACGCACTCTGGCGAACGCACGGCGCGGCTCCTCCCCCAGCGGGGCGACGGCCATGACGCCGCGCAGCCGGAGGCCTCGTGTTCCGAGCACATGCTCGGCGAGGGATTCAAGGTCGGGGCGTGCCACGCCGCCTCTCGCCGGGTCATCAGTGAGGTTCAGCTGCACGAAGCAGTCCAGGTCACGGTCATCCCCGCCGAGTGCGTCTGCGAGGGCCGGTCGATCGATCGAGTGCACCGCCGACGCGAAGCCGCGCACCAGCTTGGCCTTGTTCGTCTGCAACTGCCCGATGAAGTGCCAGCGCAGCGGCAGGTCCGACGTCTCCGCCGCCTTCGCCGACGCCTCCTGCGCCCGGTTCTCACCGAAGTCGCGCACCCCGAGTCGGGTGAGCTCACGCACCATCGAGGCGGGATGGAACTTCGTCACCACGATGGTCGTCAGCTGCTGCGGGTCTCTGCCTGCGGAGCGCGCGGCATCCGCGACGCGCTCCTGCACCCGCCGCAGTCTCTCGGCGAGGGAACCGATGTCGGACGCCTCATTCACTTGAGGAAGTCGGGCACGTCCAAGACGTCATCGTCGTCGAACGCGGGGTCGTTCACCGCGGCTTCGACGAGCTTGGAGTCGTTGTCGGACCAGCCGCCCTGCGTCGGAACGTCTTCGTCGTCGAGTGCCTGGGTGTCGCCCAGCTCGGCGCCGGACCCGTCGGGCGACGAGGACCCCGCCGTGACGAACGTCGACCTGCGCGTCTCGACCTGCTTCACCTGAGGTTCTCCGCCGTCGAACCCGGCCGCGATCACCGTGACGCGCACCTCGTCGCCGAGGGTGTCGTCGATGACGGCGCCGAAGATGATGTTCGCCTCGGGGTGCACGGCCTCTTGAACGAGCCTGGCGGCGTCGTTGATCTCGAAGATGCCGAGGTTCGAACCACCCTGGATCGAGAGCAGAACTCCGCGCGCGCCCTCGATGCTCGCTTCGAGGAGAGGGGACGCCACAGCGAGCTCCGCGGCTTTGATCGCGCGATCGGCGCCGCGCGACGAGCCGATACCCATGAGCGCGGATCCCGCGCCGTGCATGACCGACTTGACGTCGGCGAAGTCGAGGTTGATGAGACCCGGCGTCGTGATCAGATCGGTGATGCCCTGAACACCGGCGAGGAGCACCTGGTCGGCGGTCGCGAACGCCTCGAGCATGCTGATGCCGCGATCGCTGATTTCGAGGAGCCGGTCGTTGGGCACGACGATGAGGGTGTCGACCTCTTCTTTCAGGCGTGCGACACCGGCCTCCGCCTGGTCCTGACGACGCTTGCCCTCGAAGCCGAACGGCTTGGTCACGACACCGATGGTGAGGGCGCCGATCGACTTCGCGATGCGCGCCACCACCGGGGCACCTCCCGTGCCGGTTCCGCCGCCCTCCCCCGCCGTGACGAAGACCATGTCGGCGCCGGTGAGCGCCTCCTCGATCTCCTCGGCGTGGTCTTCGGCTGCCCGGCGACCGACCTCCGGGTCGGCGCCCGCGCCGAGCCCTCTGGTGATCTCACGGCCGACATCGAGTTTGACGTCGGCGTCGCTCATCAGCAGGGCCTGGGCATCCGTGTTGATCGCGATGAACTCGACGCCCCGCAGCCCGAGTTCGATCATGCGGTTGACGGCGTTGACTCCGCCGCCGCCGATGCCGACGACCTTGATCACGGCAAGGTAGTTCTGGTTCATTGTCACGAGTGGCCTCCGCTGGCGAACTGCAGTGCTGGCAACCTTCAACCTCAAGTCGAAGCTTAAAGTTATGCTCGGTATGCATTTACTACACCCGAAGTTAAGCGCGCACCCCTCCCCTGGCTCGCAGATCCTTCGCGTGTCGCTCGACCCGCGGCAGATCTCACAGGAGTGACACTCCGCGAGAGGCCGACGCGGCCGCTCAGCGGGTGACGGGACTGTTCGGCGCCGACACGTCGTACACCGATGCGCCCGGCGCCTTCTTGAGCAGAATCGACAGCACCGCCGACTTCAGGTCGGGCTGATCGGGGCCTCCCCAGACGACCGTGGGGCCCGAGGTCAGCTTGAGGGTGACTTCTTGCGCGCCCGTCGCGCTGACCGACCCGACCTGCGAGAGCATGCTTGCCGGGAGCGCGGCGAGCACCGCGGCGGATGCGGCGAACTCCTTCTGTCGAGACGAGCTCGAGGCGTCTTTCGGCAGGGTGATCACCGGGTATCCACCCGGCCGCTCCGCGGTGCTCTGGATGACCACGCCCGCCTGGTCGACCAGCTGATACCCGGTCGGCACCTGCAGCAGCGCGAGCGGCGTGCGCTCGACGACGCGGACGACCAGGGTGCCGGGCGGCTCGGCCTGGATGCTGTAGCTGCGGATGAGCGGGAACTTCGCGAGCGAGGTCTTGATCTCGCCGCTGTTGAGCAGCGGAAGCGGCGTTCCCAGCTGCGCGCCGAGGGCATGCTTCACGTCCGCGGCGTTCACGCGCTGGGTGCCGACGACATCGATCGTGCGAAGCGCCATCGCCGGCGAGATCGACACCAGCGCGGCGCCTGCCAGAACCACGACGGCGGAGCCGACGCCGATGAACCACGCCAGCCGTCGTCTGCGTGCTCCGCGCGTGAAGCGCTTCACCTCGGCGCGCTCGTACCGCCTGCGCCTGCGGGCGGCAGCACGCACGCTCGGCGAGTCCGCCTGCGCCGGGGCGTCCTCCACTGTCTCTGTGCGCGACTCGGTACCGGTCTCCGCGCTCGACGCGAGGGTGCGCCACCACGCCGGCCTGTCGTGCGTGGCCGCCCCCTCGCCGACCCGGCCCGCCTTGCCGACGCCCTCGGCCTTTCCGGCCCGCTCGGACTCACCGAAGCCGTCGGTTCTCTTCTGCGAGGTCTTCGCCGTCGGGATGACGGGGATGGGCTCGGTCGTCGCGTCGGGCTCCCCCGCAGAGGCATCCAACAGGCCGGTCGACATGCTCGGAGCCGCAGCGGACGACGTGCCATCGGTCGAGCCGGCGGAGGCGGCACCCTTGGAGCCGGCGCGAGGCTTGCGTCCCGCGCTCGTCGCCGGATCGGCGGGCGGGACGCGTGGCTCCGCCCGCGCCGTGAGTCGCGACGCGGAGTTCTCGAAACCCTGCGGACGCTTCACGTCTCAGCCGTCCGCCCTGCGAAGCGTCTCCGCCTGCAGCGAGGCCAGAAGCTGAGGAACGATGCGGTTGACGTCACCACAGCCGAGGGTGATCACGAAGTCGCCCGCCTTGGCGATCTGCGCGGTATGGTCGGCCGCCTGCTGCCAGTCCGCGATGAACGCCACCTTCGACGAGTCTTCGAACCGTTCGGAGACCAGCGCGCCGGTGACGCCGGGGACCGGATCTTCGCGGGCGCCGAAGACGTCGAGAACGACGGTCTCGTCCGCGTACTCCTCGAGCGTGTCGGCGAACTCCTGGGCGAGACGCTGCGTGCGGCTGTAGGTGTGGGGCTGGTGGACGGCGATGATGCGCCCGTCGCCGACGACCGTGCGCGCCGCCTCGAGCACGGCCCGAACCTCCGCCGGGTGATGGGCGTAGTCGTCGTACACGCTCACGCCGCCGATCGTGCCGTGCAGCTCGAAGCGCCGGTGCGTTCCGCCGTACTCCTTCAAGGCCGACACGGCGACCTCGGGATCGACGCCGAGGTGGGTGAGCACGGCGAAAGCGCCGGCCGCGTTGTGCGCCTGGTGGCGCCCCGGGATCCGCAGGCGCACCCTGTGGTCGCTGCCGTTCCACCGGAGGGTGAAGGAGACGGGACCTTCCGTCGTGATGTCGAAGACCCGGACATCCGCCTGCTCCGATTCGCCGAACGTGACGACGTGCCGGTGGGAGATGCGTGGCCTCACGGCGCGGGCTCCCTCGTCGTCCGCGGAGATCACGACCAGCTCACGTGCCGCGTCGGCGAAGGTGACGAAGGCGTCTTCGACTGCCTCGTACGAGCCGTAGTGATCGAGGTGATCGTCGTCGATGTTGAGGATCAGCGCGACTGCGGCGTCGTAGAGCAGGAACGATCCGTCGGACTCGTCGGCCTCGATCACGAAGAGCCCGGACTCGCCGTGCCTGGCGTTCGTCTCCAGTCCCTCGATGACCGCACCGTTCACGAAGCTCGGGTCGGCCCCGGCGCCGAGAAGGGCCGTCGCGATCATCCCTGTCGTGCCCGACTTGCCGTGCGCTCCCGCGACCGCGACCAGTCGGCTCCCGCGCGTGAGCCACGCGAGCGCCTGGGAGCGGTGCAGAACGGGAATGGCGTGCTCGAGCGCGTACTGGTACTCGGGATTGTCCTGCCAGAGCGCCCCGGTCACGACGAGGGTGTCCGCGTCGCCGACGTTGGCCGCGTCATGGCCGATGTGGATGTCTGCACCGAGCTCGCTCAGGGTACGGGTGTACTCGCTCTCTACCCGGTCGGAGCCGGAGACCGGGATGCCCGCCTGCAGGAAGAGGCGCGCGATGCCGCTCATGCCAGAGCCGCCGATCCCGACGAAGTGCACCCTCGTGATGGTGTCGGGGAGCGTCATGGTCAGATCGGGCTTGATCACGTGTGCCGGTGTCCTGTCTCTCGTCATCCGGAGCCTCGGGAGAGCGTCGTTCGAGGCCCGTCGCGGGTCTTCTCAAGTATGCCGTCAGCGCACTGGCAACCCGCCGCGACCGGCCAGCACCCAGCGAACTGTGCTCATCGCCGCAGCGCCATGAGGTCGCGCTCATGAAAGCGCCGGAAGCCGGCTCAGCGGTGCTGGGCTTTGCGGATCAGAGCGACCATGCGCTCCGCGCCGTCGCGCACGCCGACGTGCTTCGCCGCATCGGCCATGTGCAACAGCCTGGTCTGGTCGGCCAGCAGCGGAAGAAGCGAAGCCCGCACCCATTCGGGCGTGAACTCCGCGTCGTCGATGAGCACCGCACCACCTGCCGAAACGACCCCCGCCGCGTTGAACCTCTGCTCGCCGTTGCCCACCGGGTACGGGATGTACACGGCGGGGATGCCGAGCGCGGTCAGCTCGCTCACGGTGGCGGCCCCTGCGCGCGACACCGCGACATCCGCGATCGCCAACGCGAGGTCCATGCGGTCGCAGTAGTCGATCAGGCGGTAGCCGACGACACCGGGATCGGTGAACTCGGCGGCGCCGCCCTGGATGTGCAGCACCTGATACCCCGAGCCGACGAGAGCATGCGCAGACTCGGACACCGTTCCGTTGATGCGTCGCGCCCCGAGGGATCCGCCTGTCACGAGTATCGTCGGGCGATCGTCGAGGTCGAAGTACGCCAGCGCCTCCGCACGGAGCACGTCGCGATCGAGGTCCTCGATCTCGCGTCGCAGCGGCATGCCGACGAAGCGGGCGTTCTTGATGGGCGTGTTCTCGAACGCGACCCCGACGAATTCCGTGTATCGGGCGCCAAGCCGGTTCGCCAGCCCAGGCTTCGCGTTGGCCTCGTGCAGCACGAGAGGAAGGCTCTCGCGATGCGCCGCACTGTAGGCGGGCGCCGACGCGTATCCGCCGAACCCGACGACGACGTCGATGCCCCGCTCTGAGATGAGCTTTCGCACGGTCGCGACGCTCGAGCGGAATCGGGATGGGAAACGCAGGGCGGCGGCATCCGGTCGTCTCGGGAACGGCAGCTTCGGAATGGTGACGAGCTCGTAGCCCCTCGCGGGGACGAGGCGGGACTCCAGACCCTCGGCGGTGCCGAGCACGATGACTTCGGCGTCGGGCTCTGCAGCGCGAACCGCATCGGAGACGGCGAGCAGGGGGTTCACGTGGCCGGCGGTGCCGCCGCCTGCCATCAGGTACGTCGTCATCGGGCGGAGACTCGACGCTGTTTTTCCTGCGGTGCCGTCCGAGCGAGGGACAGCACGACCCCGATGGCGAAGAGCGAGCTGATCAGGGCAGTACCTCCCGCGGAGATCAAGGGTAACGGCACACCGAGCGTCGGCACGAGGCCGAGAACCACTCCGATGTTCACGAGTGCCTGGCCGATCAGCCAGACCAACACTGCCGCGGTCACCGTGCGGGAGAACGGGTCGGTGCTCGCGTTCATGATACGCACCAGGATGATCGCGAGAAAGACGAAGAGCCCCAGCACGACGACCGCTCCGATCAGCCCGAGTTCCTCGCCGATGATCGAGAAGATGAAGTCGGTGCTGGCCGCGGGCAGCCAGTTCCACTTCGAAGTGGAGTTGCCAAGGCCGACGCCGAAGATCCCACCCCGCGCCAGGCCGAAGTTGCTCTGCTGCATCTGCCAGCCGCTGCTGGACGGGTCGCTGCCACCCGGGTGGAGGAAGCTCAGGATGCGCTCCATGCGGCTCGGTCGAGACACCGCGAACAGCACGGCGATCCCCGAGGCGATGACGGCTGTCGTGACCAGTTGGCGTATCGGTATGCCGATGAAGAACATCGCGCCGAGCACGATGGCCACCATGATGACAGTCGTTCCGAGGTCACCGCCCGCGAGCACGAGCCCGATCGCGACCATCGACACCAGGCACACGGGAAGCAGGCCGTATCGCCACTCCTTGATGCGGTTCCATTTGAGGGCGACGAACATGCCAAGCCACAGCACAAGGCTCATCTTGATGAGCTCGGACGGCTGGAACGCGATGCCGGCGATCTGCAGCCAGTTCTTGTTCTGGTTGATGCGCAGGCCGAGGCTCGTGAAGACCGTGATGGCCTGCAGCAGACAGGAGACGATGAGCATCGGCCACGCGGCGCGCTTCCACCAGGTCGCGGGAACGAGGGACGCGAGCAGCATCAGTGGAATCCCGATCGCCGCGAACATGCCCTGGCTGAGGAAGCGGGCGAAGAAGCTGCCGCTGTCGATGTGCGAGTCGACCGACGATGACGAGAGCACCATGACCAGCCCGAACACGACCATGAAGAGGGTCACGCTCAGCAGCAGGAGATAGTTCGACGATCTGCTGCCGACGAAGACCCTGCCGAGGGAGATTCGTGCCGAGAAAGCGCTGCGCGACGACGCCGCGGTATTCGCGTCGGCTCGTGCCGCTTGGCTCGGAGCGGTCATCGCACCCCTCCTCCCCGCCTGCTGGTCAGCGCGCGTTTATCAGTGCCTGCTTCTGTTGCCTGTCACTGCCTGTGTCTCACCGGCCGGACAGGTGGTCGCGCACCGCCCCCGCGAATCGCCTGCCGCGATCCTGGTAGTCGGTGAACTGGTCCATCGAGGCAGCGGCGGGCGCGAGAAGGACGGTGTCGCCCTCGTGCGCGAGCCGCGACGCCAAGCGGACCGCCTCCGGCATCACCTGATCAGTCTCGCCGGGGTCGACGGCGAGCACGGCGAGCCCGGGCGCGTGTCGCCGGAATGCCGACAGCAGCGCCTCCTGATCGACACCGATCACGACCGCGCCCGCGAGCCTCGGCACGTTGCGGCGCACCAGATCGTCGATGTCGACACCCTTGAGAAGTCCGCCGACGACCCACACCACGGAGTCATAGGAACGCAGGGAAGCCTCGGCCGCGTGCGGGTTGGTGGCCTTCGAATCGTCGACCCACACGATGCCGCCGCCCTCGCCCACCCGCTCGATGCGGTGCGGGTCGAGCCGGAAGGTCCGCAGCGTGTCGCGGACCGCCTCGGGCGAGACACCGAACGACCTGGCAAGCGCGCTCGCCGCCAGCACATTGGCGACCACGTGCGGCGCGTCGAGCCCGTTGTCGCGCAGCTCGTCGAGCGTCGTGAGCTCCAGGGCCGCCGTCACCCTGTCATCGAGGAACGCTCGGTCGCAGAGGATGCCGTCGACGATGCCGAAGTCGCTCGGTCCCGGCGAGTCGAGGCCGAAGCCGATGGCCCTCGCTCCCTCGACGACGTCGGCGTCCTCGACCATCTTCAGCGTCCGCTCGTCGGCACGGTTGTAGAGGCAGGCGACCTTCGTGTTCGTGTACACCTTGGCCTTCGCGTTCGCGTACTCCTGCATCGATCCGTGGAAGTCCAGGTGGTCCTCTGCGACGTTGAGGCAGGTGCTGGAGAACGGCGACAGCTCGCCTCCCGCGTTCCGGTTCACCCAGTGCAGCTGGTAGCTGGAGAGTTCCACGACGAGCACGTCGAAGCCCTGCGGGTCTCGTACCGCGTCGAGGACCGGAACGCCGATGTTGCCGCAGGGAGCAGCACGAAGGCCGGCTTCGACGAGCATCGACGCGGTCATCCGCACCGTCGTCGTCTTGCCGTTCGTACCCGTGACGCAGATCCACTCCGCCGCGGGTTCCACCTTGTCCCGGACGCGCCACGCCAGCTCGACGTCACCCCAGATGGCGATGCCGCTCTGCTCCGCCCAGACCAGCAGAGCGTGATCGGGGTGGTGCCTGCCCGATGTGACGACGACGACCTCCGGGTCGAAGTCCGTGACGACATCCGGCACGCTCTTCAGATCGTGGATGACCAGCCGGGCGCCGATCACGTCGAGGAGCTTCGCGCGTTCCTCGTGCCGGCTCTCTGCCGCGACGAGCACGTCGGCGCCGAGCTCGACGAGGGTGTCGGCCGAGGAGAACGCAGCGACGCCGAGCCCGAGCACGAGCACTCGGAGACCGCGCCAATCGGACCGCCAGCTGGTCAGTCCGGCGAGCCTGCCCGCCAGTTCGTCGTCGGCCATCACTTGGTTCGCGACAGCCACTCGAGGTAGAACGTGCCCACCCCGGCGGCGACGAGGAGGCCGCCGATGATCCAGAACCTGACGACGACCGTCACCTCCGCCCAGCCCTTGAGCTCGAAATGATGATGGATCGGGCTCATGCGGAAGATGCGTCTGCCCCCGGTGATCTTGAAGTATGCGCGCTGCACGATCACCGATCCGCTCTCGATCACGAACAGGCCGCCGATCAGCACCAGCAGGAGCTCGGTGTGGCTGAGGATCGCGAAGGCGGCAAGCGCCCCACCGAGCGCGAGCGATCCGGTGTCGCCGAGGAAGATCTGTGCGGGCGAGGTGTTCCACCAGAGGAAGCCGACGAGAGCCCCTACGATCGCGGCCGCCACGACCGCCAGATCGAGCGGGTCACGCACCGTGTAGCACTTGAACAGGTTGTCGGTGTCGATGGTCTCGCTGAAGCAGGACTGGTTGAACTGCCAGAAGCCGATGATGATGTACGACCCGATCGCGAGGATCGACGCGCCCGTCGCCAGCCCGTCGAGGCCATCCGTCACGTTCACGCTGTTCGAGGCAGCGATCGTGATGAGGTTCGTCCAGATCAGATAGAGGATGATGCCGATCGCCGGAATGCCGCCGATCACCATGAGGTCGAGTGGCAGGTCTCGGATGAACGAGATCTGCGTCGACGCAGGGGTCACTCCCTCGTCGCTGGGGAAGTTGATGGCGAGGATGCCGAACACGGTCGCCACAATGAGCTGGCCTGCGACCTTCGACCATCCGCCGAGTCCGAGGCTGCGCTGCTTTCGCGTCTTCAGAAAGTCGTCGACGAAGCCGACGAGTCCGAGGCCGACCATCATGAGCAGTACGAGCAACGGCGAGACAGAGAGCCCGTCTCCGCCGTTGATGAGCACGGCGCCGAAGTAGCCGACCAGGGTGGCCAGGATGATGACGATCCCGCCCATTGTCGCGGTGCCGCGCTTGGCGTGGTGCGACTGCGGTCCGTCGTCGCGGATGAACTGTCCCCAGTTGAGCCGGTGGAACAGCTTCACGAACACCGGCGTAAGGAAGAGCGAGAAAGCCAGAGACAAAGCCCCCGCCGTCAGTAGTGCCCTCACGAGAACAAGTCTCCCAGCCGATCGCCCAGGAGGCGAAGCCCCGCGGAGTTCGACGACTTCACCAAGACGGTGTCTCCCTCCCTGAGCACGGACTTCAGCAGGTCGTACGCCTCGTCCTGGGTCTCGACGAAGACGGACTCGCCGTCCCACGAGCCCTCGTTGATCGTGGAGATGTGCATGCGTCTTGCGCCTGCACCCACCACGACGACCTGGTCGATCCCGAGACGCACGGCGAGCAGGCCGATGCGATCGTGCTCAGCGCCCGACGAGTCGCCGAGCTCGCTCATCTCGCCGAGAACGGCGACCGCGCGTCCGTTCGGCTCGCGCAACTGCACCAGGGTCTTGAGCGCCGCAGCCATCGAGTCGGGGCTGGCGTTGTAGGCGTCGTTGATCACGGTGACACCGCCGGCGCCGCCCATGACCTCCATGCGCCACCGCTCGGCACGCGTCACGGACTCGAGTCCGGCGACGATGTCGTCGATGCCGACGCCGAGCGCGTAGGCCGAGGCTGCCGCAGCCAGCGCGTTCGCAACGTGATGCTCCCCGAGCACCCTGAAGTGCACTTCGCGGCTGTCGCCGTTCGGAAGACCCAGCGTGAAGGTGGTCCCTGCCCTGCTGGCGCGAACGGCGGTCGCACGCACGCGGTCCGGCGCGACGACGCCGTCGTGGCCGAACCACAGCACGTTCGCGTCGGTGAGGGTGGCCATGGCGGACACGCGAGGGTCGTCGGCGTTCAGCACGGCCGTGTCGCCGGCCTCCAGGTCGGTGACCATCTCGGACTTCGCGCGCTGCGTCGCCTCGATGCCGCCGAACTCGCCCGCGTGGGCGAGGCCGACCTTGAGCACGACTCCGACGTCGGGCCTCGCCATGCGGATGAGCCGCGCGATGTCTCCTTCGCGGCTCGCGCCCATCTCGGCGACCAGGAAGCGACTGTGCTCCGTGACCTCGAGCATCGTCAGGGGTGCGCCGACCTCGTTGTTGAACGATGCCCGCGCGGCGACGGTCTCCCCCACCCTGCCGAGGATGGCCGCGAGCAGATTCTTCGTCGTCGTCTTGCCGTTGGAGCCCGTGATGCCGACGATGCGCAGGATGCCGCCCTCGCGTGCCAGCTCGATCACGCGCTTCGCGAGTGCGCCGAGGGCCTCGACGACGTCGGCGACCACGATCTGCGGCACGTCGAGGTCGAGCTCGTGGTCGACGACCAGGAGCGCGGCGCCCCGCTCGACGGCCTGCGGAGCGAACAGATGCCCGTCGGTGAACTCGCCGGGCTTGGCGAAGAACACCCCACCGTCGACGACCTCGCGCGAGTCGGTGTAGGAGAGTCCGTCGATGACGAGGCTCGAGGCGTCAGGATGACCGACGACGCGTCCATCGACGGCGACGGCGATGTCGCCCATCGTCATGGCGATCATGCCGACCACCCCGCTTCGCGCAGCGCCAGTCTGGTCTCGTCGCGCGCCGAGTAGGGCACGTGCACTCCGGCGACCTCCTGATAGTCCTCGTGTCCCGGTCCGGCGTAGAAGACGACGTCGCCCTCACCGGCGTGAGCGATCGCCGTGCGGATCGCGACCCGCTGGTCGGCGATCTCCTGGACCTGCGCACCGGGCACCGCTGCCAGCGCGCCGGCGACGAGCGCGGCACGGATGACGGCCGGGTCCTCGAATCGCGGATGGAAGTCGGTGATGATCACCTCATCGGCGCCACGAGCAGCGATCGCTCCCATGTCGGCACGCTTCGTGGCGTCACGATCGCCGTCCGCGCCGAACACCATGATGATGCGCCCGGTCGTGACCTCGCGCAGAGAGGCGAGAGCCCGCTCGAAGGCGTTGGGCGTGTGCGCGTAGTCGACGAAGACCACAGGGCCCGAATCTCCCGATACCCGCTCGGCTCGTCCCGGGATGTAGGCGTCGATGCCGCCGTCGCGTTCGAGCACGTGACCGATCGCACCGAGATCGAATCCGGACTCGACCAGCATCACGATCGCGAGCGCGGCGTTCGCGGCCATGAACGAGCCGAGCATCGGGATGCTCGTGGTGAGAGAACGTCCGTCCGGCCCGGAGAGCGTGAACTCCGTCCGTTCGATCGTGAGCTCGCCGAGCTCGAGCCGCCAGTCGGCCTGTGCGCCTGGCACGGTCGTGAGCGTGGCGACCGGGATGCGGGAATCGTCTGCGAGCCTCGCACCCCATTCGGTGTCGACGGTGACAACGCCGCGAGTCGCCCTCTCAGGGTCGAACAGCGCGAGCTTCGCCAGGTAGTACTCCTCCATCGAGGTGTAGTCGTCGAGGTGGTCGTGGCTCAGGTTCGTGAAGCCGACGACGTCGAACACGATGCCGTCCACTCGGTGCCTGCTAAGTGCTTGTGCCGAGACCTCGACGGCCGCCGCGCGCACCTCGGCCTCACGCATGCGAGCGAGCAGACCGTGCAGCTCGCTGGCCTCCGGCGTGGTCAGAGAGCTCGTCACGGCGACGTCGCCGATGCGTCGCTCGGCGGTCGAGCTCAGGCCGGCGCGCACTCCGATCTGGGTCAGGATCGCGGCGATCAGGTACACGACGCTGGTCTTGCCGTTGGTGCCCGTCACGGCGAACAGGGTCGCGGGGTTCTCGGCGGTGCGATACACCCAGGCCGCCACGTCTCCGAGGACGGCTCGTGGGTCATCCGTCACGAGCACGGGAACGCCCGCCTTCGCTGCCAGCGCGGCACCGGCGGCATCGGTGAGGACCGCTGCCGCTCCGGCTCGCGCCGCGTCGACGGCGAAGGATGCGCCGTGCGCGCGCACGCCGGGAAGTCCGACGTACAGGTCGCCCGGCTCTACGAATCTCGAGTCGACGGTGACCCCGCTCACCTCGGTCGAGTCGACGCGTTCCGATGTCTCGAACCCGAAGTCTGCCGCGAGTTGCGACAACGACCGGAGGACGGGATGTTCGGGGCGCAACATCGCTGTGCCCGCTACGGTCACGAGGCTCACTTTCAGTAGGTGTCCGGGTAGTTCGCCGGTGCGGCGGTGGACGGCTGCACCCGGAAGTCCTTGAGCACTTGGCTCATCATCGTCTTGAACAACGGCCCGGCCGCCCGGGACTTTGTAATCGTAGTCGGGAAGCCGATGTTGACCGAAACCACGTACTGCGGATTGTCGACGGGAGCGATGCCCATGACCGACACGTAGTAATAGGGCAAGTAGCCGCCCTTGCCGTCCGGCTCCTGAGCGGTTCCGGTCTTCGCGGCCACGATGTAGCCGGGGATCTGCAGGTCGGGCAGCGTCGACATCGGGCCGCCCTTGAGCACGTTCTCGAGCATGTTCAGCACGTTGGTGGACGCCTTCGCCGAGACGACCCGCGTTCCCTTCGTCGACGGCACATCGGTCATGGTGCCGTCGGCCTGCTTGCAGCCATCGATCAGGGTGAGCGGAACCCGCACGCCGCCATTCGCGAGCGTCTGGTACGCGCTCAGCATCTGAGCGGGAGTCGTGGTGACACCCTGTCCGAAGGTCGTCGCGTATTTGGTCTGCTCGTCCCAGCTCGAGGGGGCGGCCAGGTCGCCCGTCACCTCACCGGGGAAGCCGGCCCCCGTCGGGCTGCCGATGCCGAACTTCCTCAGGTAGTCGTACCGCTGCTGGTCGGGCATCGAGGTGCCGAGCAGCGACATACCGACGTTCGACGACTCCGTGAGCACGCCCGTCATCGTGAGGTTCTGAACGTCGTGGTACTCGTCGTCGTGCACGACGACGCCGTTGCCGGGCTCGAGAACGTCGGGTGTCGCGACATGCGTGTCGGGGTTGGCGTGCCCGCTGTCGATCAGCGCGGCCGCAGTGAGCGGCTTGAAGATGGACCCCGGCTCGTACTGGTTCTGGAACGCCATGGCCTTCCAGTACTCCGTCGGCGTGCCATCGAGATTGTTCGGGTCGGCGGAGGGGTACTGGGCGGCGACCCTGATCTTGCCGTCCTTCACGCTCGCGACGGTGACCATGCCGAACTGGGCGCCCAGTTCAGGCACGGTCTGCGCGAGCTGCTGCTGAGCGAACCACTGCAGGTCGGGATTGATCGTCGTGATCAGCTGGCCACCGTTCTTCGCCGCCTTCTGCACAACGGTGCTGCCGGGAAGCGTGACGCCGTCCTCACCGGTCTGGTAGCTCTCCTCGCCGTCGTGGCCGGTGAGGCACTTGTTGGCCTCCATCTCCAGCCCTGCCTGTGCGACGCCCTCACCATTGAGGAAGCCGAGGATGTTCCCCGCGACCGCTCCGTCCGGATAGATGCGCGACTGGTGACTCGTCGAGTTCAGCCAGCTGATGTTCAGCGCCGTGATCTTCTGGTACTGCGCGGCATCCACGCCGCTGACGATCGGGGCGTACTCCGAGTCCGGATTGCTCTTGAGCGCCGCCTCGATGGGACCCGTGATGTCGCTGGGCTTCTGCCCCGTGATCGCAGCGATCTTGTCGGCGGCCCACTGCATGGTCACCGTCTGCTTCTTGCCGTTGATCGTCTCCTGGTAGGGCGTCTTCGCGTACTTCGGCGTCGCGATGAAGTCGTACAGGGTCACACTCCTGGCCAGCACGGTTCCGTCGGAGGCCACGATCGAGCCTCGCGTGCCGGGGATGACCGAGGTGGTGCCGCGCCGCTCGGCGGCCTGGCGTTCGAGAGTGCTCGCGTGCACGACCTGGATGTCGACGAGCCGCACGACGAACACGGAGACGAGTGCAACGATCACGAAGATCGCCAGTGCTGTGCGTCGGCGATGGGACTTCGCGGTCGTCATTCGGGCCACCTCAGCGTCGAAGGATCAGTGTGTCGACGGCGCGGGCAGCGCCCCCGTCCACGGTACGGGCGTGCTGTTCGAGTTCGCCTGATTCGCCGCCGGTGTGGCCGAATCGCCTGCCTTCGATCCGGTCGTCCCTGTCTGCTTGGAGGCCGAGGAACCGGTCTTCGACGACGAGGAACCGCCCGCGGAGGGCACCTCGGAGTTCAGCGCGTTGGGAACCAGGATCTTGCTGCTCGCCGGTGCAGCGGGGGCGGGAGCAGGCGATCCGATCACCGCCCCGTCGGAGAGACGCAGGTACACGGGAGTGCTGTTGTTCACCATGCCGAGAGCGGCCGCCTTCGAGGCGAGGTTCTGCGGCGACGACAGCACCTGCACGTTCTGCGATACCTGCTGGTAGTCACGGGCCAACCGGGCCTTCGTCGACTGCAGCGACTCGATCTGGTAGGCGCCCTGCGAGACGCCGATCGAGAGCAGAAGCTGTGTGACGACCACCACCATGACCGTGAGCACGGCAAGCGTCGCATAGAAGAGCTTCGGGCGGGCGCGCCGCGAGACCCGAGGCAGAGCCTCGAGGTGCGGAGCCCGCCTCTCCGACGGCGACCTCCGCGCGGGAAGCGCGGAGGTGATCGGTGCTGTCGCCTGACTCATCTGATCCCCCTGATGCGTTCCGCCGCGCGAAGCCGCACGGGAATCGCGCGCGGGTTGCGCGCGCGTTCCTCGTCGTCGGCCAGCTCGGCCCCCCTGGTCAGCAATTTCAGTTCCGGCCTGTGCTCCGGCAGCTCCACCGGCAGGCCGGCCGGTGCGGTCGAGACCGCCTTGGCCTGCAGCGCGCGCTTCACGATCCGGTCCTCGAGCGACTGGAACGACATCACCGCGATCCGTCCGCCGACCCTCAGCAGGTCCACGGCACGCGGGATGGCCCGTTCCAGAACGTCGAGCTCGTGATTTACCTCGATGCGCAGCGCCTGAAAGACGCGCTTGGCCGGATGCCCGGCTCTGGCGACGGCGGCGGGCGTCGCGTCCTGGATGATCGCCACCAACTGCGCCGACCGCGTGATCGGCTGAGCCGTGCGTGCCCGTACGATCGCCCGTGCGTACCGCGCCGCCAGCTTCTCCTCGCCGTAATCGAGGAAGATGCGTCGCAGGTCGTCTTCGCTGTACTGCGCGACGACCGTCTCAGCCGTGAGCTCCGACGTGGCATCCATGCGCATGTCGAGGGGTGCGTCCTTGGAGTAGGAGAACCCGCGCTCCACCCGGTCGAGCTGCAGGGATGACACGCCGAGGTCGAACAGCACGGCATCCACCGTCGTGTATCCGAGGGAGGCGACGGCGTCGGTGATGCCGTCGTAGACCGTGTGCACGACCCGCAGGCGGTCGCCGAATCGGGCCAGCCGCTGCGACGCCAGAGCGATCGCCTCGGTATCGCGATCGAGGGCGACGACTGTGAGTCGTGGGAACCGTGTCAGGAACGCCTCGGTGTGGCCGCCGAGACCGAGCGTCGCATCCACCAGCACGGGCGACTCGACGTCGAGCGCCGGCGCGAGAAGCTCGACATTGCGCTCGAGCATCACCGGGATGTGGATCTCGCTCGGATCCGCCGACACGGGACCCGTCGAGTTGGAATCCGTCGAGTTGGAATCGACCATGGCTGCTTCGGGGCTTCGCCCCTGGCGCCGGATCCCCATCCACACGCCACCTGACACCGGGGAAGTGCATCAGGGTGCGTTCTGTGTGGCTGGGAGTCCGGCGCCAGGCGCTAGAACAGCCCCGGGATCACCTCCTCGGCCGTGTCCGCGAACGATGCCTCGTTCTCGGCGAGGTAGGCATCCCACGCGGCGGAGTCCCAGATCTCCGCGCGATTGCCCGCACCGATCACGGTGAGATCCCTCTGCAGACCCGCGTACGACCGCAGAAGCGGTGGGACCGTCACGCGGTGCTGCTTGTCGGGAATCTCGTCGCTCGCACCCGAGAGGAAGACGCGCAGGTAGTCACGGGCCTGCTTGCTCGTGACGGGCGCCTGGCGGATCTTCTCGTTCAGCGACTCGAACTCGCGACGAGAGAAGACGTAGACGCAACGCTCCTGCCCACGGGTCATGACGAGTCCTGACTCGAACTCGTCACGGAACTTGGCCGGGAGGAT
>JBQCJQ010000316.1:0-12222 GCA_051952615.1 Humibacter sp. | reverse complement strand
CCGATCACGTCGGGATTTGCCGCCTTGATGGCAGCGATGTCGAGGCCGAGCTGGAATCCGGGACGACGCCAGGGCACCCACGCCACCTTGCCGCCGAAGATCGTCGCCGTCAGCGCCTCGCCGTCGGCGGCCGTCGCGATCGCGATGCCGGAGTCCGGGTGGAGGTGGTCGACGTGGGCGGCATCCACCAGGGCGTGCATCGCGGTGTCGATCGAGGGTGCCGCGCCCCCTTTGCCGTGCAGGCAGTAGTCGAACGCGGCGACCATCTCGTCTTCGCGCTCAACGCCCGGGTAGACGTTGACCAGCGACCGCACTCGGTCGAGGCGCAGAACGGCGAGGCCCTTCTCGGTCAGCGTGCCGAGGTCGCCGCCGGAGCCCTTCACCCAGAGCAGCTCGACCTGCTCACCGGTCACCGGGTCGAGCTCGGAGCCCTTCGCGGAGGTGTTTCCTCCCGCGTAGTTCGTGTTGCGGGGGTCGGCCCCCAGGCGGTTGCTTCGCGCGATGAGATCGCGCACGGTCTGGTTGGTCATCTTCTCCTCCACTGGGGGCTCTGCGATGGGGTTCTCAACGGATGCGTTCACGGCCCGGATGACCGGCAACGGCGCTGAATAATCTGGGCTCACTCGTCACGCGAGTCGTACAATTGCTAGCAATGCATGCACCGGGGTAGCGTGCCCGCGGCGACTTATGCGAGGTGATCACCATGGCGACACTGACGATTCGCGACCTGGATGACGAGATCCGCGACAAGCTGCGCGTTCGCGCGGCGATGAAGGGAGTCTCCATGGAAGCAGAGGTTCGAGCGATCCTCGCCGAGGCGGTGAGCACCGACCCCGAGCATCCGGTGGTGGAACGCATGCGTCGCTCTCGCGAGAACCGCGCCAGATTCGCACAGCTGGCGGCCGATCCCCAGTCGGAGGGATGGGTCGACCGCATGCGCCAGCGGCTTGCCGAGACCAATGGGTATTGGGATGACGACTTCGTCGACTTCGTCAACAACATCCGAAGGCTCCCAGACGAGGTGACGTATGAGCAGTTCGTCGAGCACAAGGACGAGCTACTCGCCGAGATCGAGCGAGAGCGCGCCCGGTGGTCATAGTCGTCGACACCAATGTGCTTTCCGAACCGTCCGCGCCCGCGCCGGATCCTCGTGTTTTGGCCTGGCTGCGTCAGCCGAGAGCACCGGGACTGTTCACAACGTCGACGGTGATCGCCGAGCTGGCTGACGGCGTTGGAAAGTTGCCGCAGGGTCGAAGACGTATCGAACTGCAGGATGCCCTCGATCTGCTCATCGACGTCGAATATCAGGCGCAGATTCTGCCCTTCGACCTCGAGTCGGCGAGAGCCTACGGCTTCGTGCGCGAGCTGCGTCGCATCCAAGGGCGACCCATCCAGAAGCACGACGCTCAGATCGCTGCGGTCTGCCTCGTCTACGGCGCCACGCTCGCCACCCGCAACACGAAGGACTTCGAGGGATTCGGCCTCGAGCTCATCGATCCGTGGCAGGCCGAGTGATCCTTGCGTCACGGCTGCGCCTCGTCGACCCCGTCGACCTCGTCCGCGGTCGGTATCGTGAGCGCATTGATGCGCGCTGCGAAGCGGTCAAGAGAGGCGGATGCCTCGGGCTCCTCTGGCCGGTTGAGGTGGCCGTGCCGCATGCCGGGCGCCGTTGTGGCGTCGACCTCGACACCTGCCTGCCGCAGGGAGGCGGCGAACGCCTCGCCTGAGACCCTCAGCTCGTCGACCTCGTCGTTGATCATGATCGTCGGCGGGAAGAGGGCAAGGTCGCTCGCCGTGGCGAGGCCGGGGACGGCGTAGATCGGCAGGTCGGCGGCTGGTGCGGCATCCAGCGGGGCGCCGAGGTAGTTCTGGTACATGCGGGCCACCGCGACGGGGCCGAAGCGGTCGGCCTCCGGGTCGGCGTCGAGTGCGGCGCGCAGGGCGGCATCCGGCTCGGGCTGAACGGCCAGCAGGGTCGGATAGGCGAGCACGGCCAGCGCGGGGACGGCTCCGGAAACAGCGGCGGCTCCAGCCTCGTGGGCCAGACGCAACGCCGTGCCCGTCGCGATGTTGCCTCCGGCGCTCGCCCCGCCGAGAGCCCACGGCCCCGCGGCGAGACCCGAGGCTGCCGCCCAGCGGAAGGCGAAGGCCGCCTCGTCGACCGGAACCGGATAGTGCACGCCCTCGGCCACGACGGGCTTGTCGAGCAGCTCGGTCAGCTCGGACGGGTTCGGCGCCAGCCGGTACCCGACGGAGACGACCGTGATGCCGCGCCGGGCGAAGCCGCGCGACACCCAGTCGGCCTCCGGCATGTCGAGGTCGCCTGCGGAGAATCCTCCACCGTGCAGCCAGACGAGGCCCGGTCCGGTCGAGCCCGCCGAGCCTGAGACCGCCGAGACCGAGCGCGCCGAGTTCGAGCCCGCCGAGCCCTCCGGTCCGGTCGACGCGGCGGCGCGGTACACGCGGACGGGCAACGGACCGTGCGGTCCGTCGAGCACCCGCTCGTCGACCGCCACGGCCGTCGCGTCAGTGGTCACGCGCCCCATCCAGCTTGGGTGCCGCCGACACGCTCTTCCTCGATCTTCTCCTGGTAGCCCGATGCGGCATACGCCTTCATCGGGTTCGCCGGCAGGCCGCGCGACTCACGCCACTCGGCGAGCGCCGGGCGCACATCCGTGTAGAACGCGTCCGTGAAGATCTCGTTCGCGGTGAGCACGTCGCCCGCTGCCTGCGCTGCACCGAGGGCGTCACGGTCGACGAGCAGTGCCCGCGCGGTCATCTCCTGCACGTTCAGCACGGAGCGGATCTGGCCTGGCACCTTCTTCTCGATGTTGTGGCACTGGTCGAGCATGAAGGCGACATCGGGGTTCGCATACCCGCCACCGCGGATGACCTCGACCAGGATGCGGAACAGCTGGTACGGGTCAGCGGCCCCGACGATCAGGTCGTCGTCGGCGTAGAAGCGCGAGTTGAAGTCGAACGAGCCGAGCTTGCCGAGGCGAAGCAGCTGCATCACGATGAACTCGATGTTCGTGCCCGGCGCGTGGTGGCCGGTGTCGAGGCAGACCATGGCACGGTCGCCCAGCGCGCTGACCTGCGCATAGGAGGTGCCCCAGTCCGGAACGTCCGTGTGGTAGAACGCCGGCTCGAAGAACTTGTACTCCAGCACGAGCCGCTGGCCTTCTCCGATGCGCTCGTAGATCTTCGACAACGAGTCGTGCAGGCGATCCTGCCTGCCCCGCATGTCGTCCTGGCCGGGGTAGTTCGTGCCGTCGGCGAGCCAGATCTTCAGGTCGCGGCTGCCGGTCTCGTTCATGATGTCGATGCACTCGAAGTGGTGGTCGATCGCCTTCTGGCGGATGACCGGGTCGGAGTGCGTCACGGAGCCGAGCTTGTAGTCGTCGTCCTGGAACGTGTTCGAGTTGATCGTGCCGAGCGTGACGCCGTTGTCCTCCGCGTGCTTTTTGAGGTCGGAGTAGGAGGGCACCTTGTCCCACGGGATATGCAGCGCGACCGACGGCGCCAGACCGGTGTTCTTGTTCACCTGGGCGGCATCGGAGATCTTCTCGAACGGGTCGCGCGGCGTGCCGGGCGACCCGAACACCTTGAAGCGGGTGCCGGAGTTGCCGAACGCCCAGCTGGGCAGTTCGATCGCCTGACGGGCGAGTGCGTCGAGGGTCTCTTGGGTCAGGGTGGATGTCACGTTGTGCTGCTTTCTCGTGCTGGTGGTTCGTGCTGTCCTGGATGTCTCGGGGGTCTTCTTCGACGCCCGAGCGTTCGCCGAGTCGGGGACTACGTCGCCCGACCGAGTTGGTCTTCGAGGTTGAACACCTCGCGGAGCGGAACGGATGCCTGATCCGCGCGTCCGTCGAGCCCGACGAAGAACTCGCCCATGTCGGCCTCCCAACGGGCGGCGACCTCCGAGCGCGCCAGATATGCCTGGGCCGCTGCATCGTCGTCCGTCTCGTAGTAGCCGACGAGGCGTCCGCCTTCCGCGAGGAAGAGGGAGTAGTTGCGGCGCCCCGCTGCCGCGATCTCGGCGAGCATCTCGGGCCAGACGGCCGCGTGGCGCGCCACGTATTCGTCGACCCGGCTCGGGTCGATCTGCAGTTCGAAGCAGATGCGCGCCATGTCTCTCCGATGGATGTTCTCTGGCCGGATCACTCCGGCGACGGTCATCCGGTTGCCTGGGCCGAAACGGGTTCGGACCGGGCCGTTCCGACCGAATGAATCGTTTCAAGACTATCGGCGGCGCCGACCGGGGTCAACCGGCCGACGCTGCCGACGGGCTTGGTCATCCCTTGACCGCTCCGCTCGTCATGCCGGCGACGATCTGACGGTTGAAGAAGATGTACATGATCAGCGGCGGAATGGCGATGAGCAGAATGCTCATGAACAGCAGGTTGAACTGGCTCACCGACTGGCTCTGGAAGTTGTAGAGCGTCAGCTGAACCGTCGGGTTGTCGCTGCTCGGCAAGAAGTACAGCGGCCCCGTGAAGTCGTTGAACACGGCGACCGCCTGCACGACGACGACGGTGACGACGACCGGTCGCAGCAGCGGCAGGATGACCCGGAAGAACAACCGCATCGGCCCGGCGCCGTCGATGACGGCGGCCTCGTCGAGCTCCTTCGGAATCGTCGCGACGAACGCGCGGAACAGCAGGATCGCGAACGACAGCCCGAACGTGGCCTCGATCAGGATCATGCCGGGCAGCGTGTCGAACAGCCCGATGCCCTGCAGCACCCAGATCGTCGGAACGACGGCAGGAGGAACGATCAGACCCGCGAGCACGAAGAAGTTCACGATGCCGTTCAGCTTGGTGCGCTTGCGCTGCAGCAGGTAGCCGACCATGGCCGCGAACACCACCATGATGATGACGCTCACCACGGTCAGGGTGATGCTGTTGATGAACGCCGCTACCAACTGGTAGTTGTTCGTCTGGATGACGTCGGCGAAGTTCTGCCAGAACTGCCACTGCGTCGGCAGGGTGAAGCCGAGCAGCCCTGCTTCCTTCGGGTCCTTGGCCGCCGTCAGCACGACGAAAGCGAACGGCACGAGGAACACGACGACGGACACCAGGATGGCGATGATGCCGACCAGGTACTTTCTGGCGAACTTCCTGGCCGTCATGCGGCGTCGGGGCGGGTGCAGACGATTGCGGTCGCGCGGACTCGCCGTTGTGATGGCCCTGGTGACGGTCACAGCTCCGCCTCCCTTCGGTTGAGGAACCATTGCACGGGGAGCATGATCCCCGTCACCACGATGAACAGGATGACGTTTCCTGCCGTCGACAGGCCGAAGAAGCCCGCCTGGTACTGCTTGTAGATCACCGACGCGATCACGTCGCTCGAGAACCCTGGACCACCGTTGGTCATTGCCCAGATCAGGTCGAAGGACCGGAGACCTCCGATCAGCGACAGGATGATGACGGTCGCGGTCGCCGGACGCACCAGCGGCAGCGTGATGTTGCGGAACACGTTCCACGACGATGCGCCGTCGACACGGGCCGCCTCGAAGTACTCGGACGGGATCGCGACGATGCCCGCCATGAAGATGAGCGTCGCGATGCCGACACCCTTCCAGATGTCGACGCCTGCCACCGTGAGCAGAGCCAGGTGCGGGTCGGTGTACCAACCGGGCTGAGGCAGGTGGAAGAAGCCGAGCACGTTGTTCACCACGCCGTGGAACGGGTCGAGCAAGGCCTTGAAGGTCAGGCCGACGCCGACGGTCGAGACCAGCACGGGGAAGAACACGACGGCCCGCAGGTAGCCCCTGCCGAAGGTCGCCCCGGTCAGCAGCAGAGCGAGAGCGAGACCGAGCACCACCTTCGCGGCGGAGGTCACGAATCCGTAGATCAGCGTGTTGACGAAGCCCTGAGTGAGGGCGGGGGTCTCGAAGAACTGAATGAAGTTGCCGAACCCGATGAACGTCTGGTTGAACAGCGTCCAGCGGGTCAGGGAGAAGTAGAAGGACGAGAACGTCGGCAGGGCGAAGAAGATGAGGTAGAGCACGGCCGCCGGGATGTAGAACCACGACGGGTATGGGCTGCGCAGCCCCTTGCCCTTCTTCTTGGCTGGGAGACCCGGCGTCTTCGCCGGGCTTGCCGGCTGTATGCGCACGGCTGCATTGGTCATTGGCACTCCTTAGACGAGGAGCGGGGGTCGACGACTGCTACCGTCGACCCCCGCTACCATAGGTCCGTTTAGGCGAGGGTCTGGCTTACCAGCCCTTGATTCCGAGCTGCTGGGCCTGGGCCTTCACGTCCTGGTCGTACTGCTGAGCGCCGACCTGCGGCGTCGTGCTCTGAGAGCCGACTCCGATCAGGATCGTCTCGAGGTTCGGTCCCTTGATCGGCGACAGGAACTCGAGCGCGGGGCTCGCCTTGTCATCCTTGAGGTAGCTCTGGATGTCGGAGATGAAGGACGGGGCGTCCGACGGGAGCGAGCAGGCGCTGGTCGCGAACGGTCCTGCGGCGCTACCGGTCGTGACCTGCACCTTGCAGCCCTCAGGGCTGTTCACGAAGGCCACGAAGTTCTTCGAGGCCGCGAGCTTGTCGCCCGTCGTCGTGTTGGCGATGTAGACGCCGTTGGGCTCCCACATCGTGAGCGAGGTGTACTGGGCATCCGGCGACGGGATCGCGAACACACCGATGTCGTTCATGTTGGACGGGTTGTCCTGCTTCACCGTGGACATCGGCCCGGTCAGCATCGGGTACTGCGCGGCCTTGGCCGTTGCGAGCGCGTCCATCGCCTGGGCGTTGGTCATCGAGGCGTAGTCCTTGTTGACCAGCCCGTCTGCGACGATCTCAGACGTGTGCTGGAAGCCCTCGAACGCGGGCTGGTTCACGTACTTGGCGTTGCCCGTGTTGTTGGTGTAGTCCGTCGCCCAGTTCGGGTCCTGCTTGTTGATGTTGGCGAAGTCGCCGAGCACGAGCAGCTGGCTCGTCCAGGTGTCGCCGTAGGACTGCAGGATCGGGGTCACGCTGGGGTCGGCCGACTTGATCTTCTGGCTGTTCGCGATGAACTCGGCCCAGGTGGTGGGGACCTTGAGGCCGAGCTTGTCGTAGATCTTCTTGTTGTAGAGGATGGCGCCGGCCGACGTCGTGCCGAGGGGCGCGCCGTAGACCTTGCCGTCAGCGGAGACGACCTGATTGAAGTTCTTGTCGAGGTCCTTCACCCAGCTCTCGTTGCTCAGGTCGACCATCGTGGTCTTGGGGTTGAGCGCCTGGAAGAGCGAGCCCGAGTTGTAGTAGAAGACGTTGTCCATCGTCTTGGTCGACAGCTTCGTCTTCATGAGGTTGTCGCCCTGGGTGCCGGCCGGCTGGGTGTCCAGCTTGACGGTCACGTTCGGGTACTTCTTCTCGAACCCTGCGATCATCGCCTTCGCCATCGCAACGGTGGGGGCGTCGTTCTGCGTGAGCCAGCTGATGGTCGTCTTGGCGTTCGAGTTGCCGCTCGAGCCCCCGCCGCCGAACCCGCTGCATCCCGCCAGAGCGAGAGTGGCTGCGGCGACCGATGCGACTGCCACCAGTGCTCGTCGCATGGGAGATTTGTTCATCCCGTGTACCTCCTTGTAGTGGCGAACGGTCCATTCCGTTCGCTCCAGGGGATCGTGAGAATGGCATTGAAACCATTCAATGAATGAACGATACGACGAGGTCGTCATGGGGTCAAGTCTCAATTCGGCGGGCTTATCACGATCGGATAACGCACCTCGCAGCCGGACGAGCCCCTTGACAACAGACCCTGAATCGTTTCACGCTAGGCCGAATCGGACTCGCTGCGAGACGGCCGTCAGACGCCGGAACGACAGCGGAACGACGGTGCGGAGCGATCGGTAGTCGAGGAAGACTCAGACCGGGCGGACCCGCAGATTCGCCGCGACGACGCGGCGATTGGTGCACGGTTCGGGCGTCCGATGCCGAAAGAATGAGTAATCACCGGCGTGTCGCGATGGGCGGCGCTCCGGTCAGCGGAGGTGACGACAGTGGCGGCGAGCGTCAAGGATGTCGCACGGCACGCCGGCGTGTCGGTCGGTACGGTCTCGAACGTGCTCAACCGGCCGGAACGGGTGGCACCCGACACGGCCGACAGGGTCAACTCGGCCATCGCCGAACTCGGATTCGTGCGCAACGACGCGGCGCGGCAGCTGCGTGCCGGTCGCAGTCGCAGCATCGGGCTCGTCGTGCTCGACGTCGGCAACCCCTTCTTCACGGATGTCGCGCGCGGGGCGCAGCAACGGGCATCCGTCGACGGACTTTCGGTGCTGCTCGGCGACAGCGACGACTCCCGTGAGCGGGAGGCCGCGTACCTCGACCTGTTCGAGGAGCAGCGTGTGCACGGCGTGCTCATCACGCCGGTCGAGGAGGACCTGCCGCGGCTGCGGAGGCTCCGGGAGCACGGCATCCCGATCGTGCTGGTCGACCGTGACGTTCCCGACCGGCGGTTCTCGTCGGTCGCCGTCGACGACGTCGCGGGCGGGCAGGCCGCCGTCGAGCACCTGATCGAGATCGGGCGGCACCGCATCGCCTTCGTCGGCGGCCCAGAGTCGATTCGCCAGGTGGCCGATCGCCTCTCGGGCGCACGGGTGGCGGCATCCGAGCGCACGTCGGTGGCGCTGGAGTACCTGCCGACGACCTCGCTCACCGTTCAGGCGGGCGAGCAGGCGGGCCTCGAGCTGTTCTCCCGCGTGTCGGACCGGCGCCCCGACGCGGTCTTCGCCGCCAACGACCTGGTCGCGATCGGCGTGCTGCAGGCGGTGATCGCGCGCGGGCTGCGCGTGCCGGACGACATCGCGATCATCGGATACGACGACATCGGGTTCGCTGCGTCGGCGATCGTGCCGCTGACCTCGATGCGCCAGCCGGCCGTGCTGATCGGCGAGACGGCCGTCGGCCTGCTTCTCGAGGAGGCGGACTCGGCCGAGCCGGAGGACGGCAAGCAGATCGTGTTCCAGCCCGAGCTGGTCGTGCGGGAGTCGACCTCGCCGGTGTGGAGCGCGGCCAGCGCGTCCGCGTAGCGGCTCGTCTGCTCAGCCGCGCGCCACGTCAGCTACCCCGCCGTGCGAGCCGGCCCCGTGCTGCCCCTGGCGATGAGCTGCGGCTCGAACGAGATGTTGCTCTCGGGGGGCGTCTCGCTCAACAGCGCCCACATGCGGTCCCACGCCTGTCGGCCGAGCTCTTCGATCGGCACGGATGCCGTGGTGAGCGGCGGGGTCGTGTAGCGAGCGAACGGAATGTCGTCGAAGCCGGTGATGGAGACATCCTGCGGCACGCGAACGCCCCGCTCGCTCAACGCGCTGAGCAGCCCCATCGCGACGAGGTCGTTGTAGGCGAGCACCGCTGTGTCGTCGGATGTCGCCACGATCTCGGCTGCCGCGTGGCCGTCTTCGAAGCCGACACCACCGCGTCGCTCGCTCACCGTGGCATCCGGGTGCGCCTCCATGAACTCGCGGATGGCGGACAGCCTGCTGAGGTTGGACTGCGCGGAAGCGCTCCCTGGCAGGTACGCGATGCGGCGATGGCCGAGCGAGTAGAGGTGCTCGAGCAGCTGCAGCATGCCGGAGCGGTAGTCGGCGGTGACGGTCGACGCGGGCGTCGACGAGTCGCGGTTGATCAGCACGACGGGCCCGAGATCGGGCAACAACGTCTCGAGCTCCTCTGCCGGCATGCGCGGGGCGCACAGCACGATGCCGTCGCATCGGCGCCTCGCCTCGACGGCGAGCACGCGCTCCTCTTCGAGGTTCTCGAACGAGTCGGCGACGAGCACGTGATAGTTCTCGCGGGCCGCCGCCGCGCTCAGTCCGCGGAGGATGCCCTGGAAGACCGGGTTGGCCAGATCGGGCACGACGACGGCGACGGTCTGCGTCTTTCCGAGCACCAGACTGCGTGCGACAGGACTTGCCGAATAGTTCAGCGAAAGCGCAGCCTGACGCACCCGCTCGCTCAGTGCGGGGTCGACGGTGGTGCTGCCGTTCATCACCCGAGAGACCGTCGAAAGTGAGACGCCGGCGAGCTCGGCGACGTCGGAGATCGTCCGCGCGCGAGAAGGGGAGTGAGAACGGCGTGCCATCGGGCATTTCCCCTTTCGCCTCCGAGGTGATTGCGGCCAGCATACGACCGCGATCACACTATCGTGTACGGTGAGAGAAAGCGTTTTCTGACGCGCTGAATCGAGCCGCCTCCCGCGCGCCTCCGCATTCGATGGAGAGGTCGCAGAGGCGAAAGAAGGAGAGAGACCGTGCCGCAACGCACCCGCTACGCCCTCGTCGGCACCGGCTCACGTGCCGGCATGTACATCGACGCGATCACGGGGGCGCATTCCGACGTCGCCGAGCTGGTCGCGGTGCTCGACCCCAACCAGGGGCGACTCGAGTACTACGCGCGACACATCGCCGTGCGGTCGCCTGAGGCCGGTGCGCCGGTGCAGCGGCATCCGGATGACCTCGAGGCGGTCATCCGCGACGAGCGCATCGACCGCGTCATCGTCACGACGCCCGACTTCACGCACGCCGGCTACGTCGTTCGTGCACTTCGCGCCGGCGCGAACGTCATCGTCGAGAAGCCGCTCACGATCGACGAAGAGGGCAGCCGCTCCATCGCCGAGGCTGTCGAACAGACCGGCGGCGAGGTCGTGATGACCTTCAACTACCGCTACGCCCCGCGCAACAGCGCCTTCAAGCGTGTGATCGCGTCCGGCGCGATCGGTCGCCCGCTCTCCGTGCACTTCGAGTGGGTGCTCGACACCGCGCACGGCGCCGACTACTTCCGCCGCTGGCACCGGCAGAAGACGAACTCCGGCGGGCTGCTCATCCACAAGGCTTCGCACCACTTCGACCTGGTCAACTGGTGGATCAACGACGTGCCATCACGAGTCTTCGCGTCGGGCGGACTGCGGTTCTACGGCGCAGACAACTGGCAGGCCCGAGGCGGCGGGGAGCGGCCGGAACGCGGAACCGGCGCGCCGTCCGACGACCCGTTCGCACTCGACCTGACCAGGGACGAGAAGCTCCGCAAGCTCTACTTCGAGAACGAGAAGTACGACGGCTACCGCCGCGATCAGGATGTCTTCGACAGCGGAATCACGATCGAGGACAACCTCTCGCTCGTGGTCGACTACACGAGCGGCGCGAGCATGAGCTACTCGCTCAACGCGCACAGCCCGTGGGAGGGCTACCGCATCGCGGTCAACGGTACGGAGGGACGCGTCGAGCTCGAGGTCGTCGAACGCGGGGACGTCGGGCTGGATGGCGATGGGCGCGTGGTCGACCCGTCGGCCGTCGTCGACGACCGCGCCAACACGCTGCGGCCGCGCAGCGAGCGCATTCTGTTGCAGCGCCACTGGGAGACCCCGCAGATCGTGGAGATCCCGGAGGGCGAGGGCGGGCACGGCGGCGGCGACACGATCCTGCTGCGCGACGTCTTCGTCGGGCCGGGCGAAGACGACCTCGGCCGCGCGGCGAACTACGTCGACGGCGTGCGGTCGATCGCGGTGGGCATCGCAGGCAACCGGTCGCTGGCCACAGGTTCGGCCGTGCGCGTGGACGACCTCGACCTCGGCGTCTCGATCGAGCGTCCGGCGGTGGCCGCCCAGGCGGCCGAGCGATGAGCAGGATCCTCGTCACCGGCAGCTCGGGCAGGCTCGGGCGCAGTGTCGTCGAGGTGCTCGTCGAGCGGGGCCACGACGTCATCGGGGTCGACATGGTGGTGCCAGAGACCGCACGGCAGAGCGGCGGGGCGCTCGCGGCGGACCTGACCGACGCGGCGGCGGCGTCAGCGGTTCTCGCCGAGACGAAGCCCGACGCGGTCATCCACCTCGCCGCGATCGCCGTTCCGTTCAGCGCGCCTGAGCAGCACATTATGCGTACGAACGCCACGCTCGCGATCAACGTCATGCAGGCGGCGGTCGACGCCGGCGTGCACAAGATCGTGACGGCCTCCAGCCCGACCGTGTTGGGGTACGGCTCGCCGGCCGGTTGGGCGCCGGAGCGGCTTCCGCTCGACGAGGACGTCGAGCCGCGGCCATGGAACGCATATGCGCTCTCGAAGCTGATCGCCGAGCGCACCATGCAGATGTTCGCGGCGCAGCAGGGCGACGCGGTGCGGCTCGCGGCCTTCCGTCCGTGCTACGTGATCGCGCCCGAGGAGTGGCGCGGCGCCCTCACGCAACAGGGCCACACGGTGCTCGAACGGCTGGATCGGCCGGAGCTCTCGGCGCCCGCGC
>JBQCJQ010000315.1:0-8349 GCA_051952615.1 Humibacter sp. | reverse complement strand
GCTCGAGAAGGAACGCGATCTCGTTCAGAGCGTCGATGGCATCCATGTGGCCATCATGCCGTGCCTCCCCGGTTCATAACTCCTGCAATCCGGGCCGGCCGCCGCGCGTCCGCCCCGGATTCCCGCGGATGTCAACCTCGCGGCGTGGCGATCTGCAGGAGTTATGCGCAGCGGGCGGGGGATGACGGCAGGTGGATTGTGCGGGGGTAGGGCAGCTGATAGATTCACCCTGAATTGAATTCAGAGTGAAAGGTATTGCCGTGAGCACCGCTTCCCTCTTTCGCGGGTTCAACCGCAGCCTCGTCTTGTCCGCGCTGCTCGGCGCGCAGGAGTTGGACCGACCTCGACTGGTCTCCACGACCGGCATCAGCCAGGCGACCGTCTTCCGTGTGATCGAGGATCTTGTCAAAGAGGGCGTGGTCGTCGAGGGGGCTCCCGGCAAGCAGACCGGTCCGGGCCGCACCGCGACTCGCCTGCGGGTGAACCCCGGCTACGCGACAGTCGTGGGGGTCGACCTGGGCGGCACAAACTGCCGCGTCGTTCTGGCAGACACTCTCGGCAACACGCTTGGCCGATGGCGCGACAACACGCCTGTGGGCCTCAGCGGGCCGGAGCTCGCCGATTGGCTCGCCGGTCACATCTTCGAGCTTGTGGTCCACAAGGGCGGCGGAGGCGAACTGGGATCGGTGGCCATCGGTCTGCCAGGTGCCGTGTCGGGCGACAAGGAACGGGTGGTCGGATCGGTCAACCTTCCGCAGATCATCGGCACGGAGTTCATCGAGAGCCTGTCGGAGGCGACCGGTGTTCCCACGGCCGTCGACAACGACTCCAACCTCGCCCTGCTCGGCGAGCTGCAGTACGGCTCGGGGAATGTCGACGACACCCTGGCGCTGCTCATCATGGGCACCGGTCTGAGCGCCGCGGTCTCCATCGAGGGCAAAGTGCTTTCGGGCCAGGACGGCGCACTGGGCGAGTTCGGCAGGCTGCCGATCGACGGTGGCCCCGACCGGGTGCGCGACTTCCTCTCCGGTGCCGGCCTGGTCGCGTACGCGCGCAAACACGGGCATCCGGTCGAGAGGGCGCGGGAGCTCTTCGTGAACCCCGACGCCCACCACGACATCCTCGAGAAGGTGCACGCCACGATGCAGCATCTCGTCACGGTGATCGCCCTCGCCTATCAGCCGCAGGCGATCCTCGTGGCCGGCGGCTTCTCGGACTCCTTCGACGACACCCTTCTGGCGCGGATCAGCTCCCAGGTGGAGGCCGGCGTCGGTGTGCACAGTCCGATCCGACGCTCGGCGCTCGGCGACTCCGCCGGCCTCTACGGGGCGATGTACCTCGCGCTCTCGAACCTCTATCTGGAGATGGGCGTGAACCGCGACAACATCCTGTCGATCCGGGGGAACGTTAAGGAGATCGTCGAGTCGTTCGAGCGCTGCGTGCCCGACAGTGTGGCGCGCATCCGATGACGGGCGATGGGATGCCGCGCCTCGTCGTCGCGCACGCGTCGGTAGTGGCCGAGGGCGGCGTGCTCGAGGATGGCTGGGTCGTCGCCTCCGATCGCGTCGAAGCGTTGGGCACGGGAAGGCCGCCAGAGCTGAACCTGCCTGTCATCGACGCGACCGGGCTCTGGCTGACTCCGGGATTCGTCGACCTGCACTGCCATGGCGGCGGTGGACGCTCGCTGTACTCGGGTGACGTCGACGACGTGCGCGTGGCAGCGGCAGTGCACCGGGCGAGCGGCACGACCTCGATGCTCGCATCGATCGGAAGCATGGAACTGACCAGCATGCTCGATGCCGCGAGAGCCGTTGCGACCGCCATCGACGACGGCTCCGCCCCCAATGTCGTCGGCATCCACTTCGAGGGTCCCTTCCTGTCTCCTCGACGTGCCGGAGCCCAGACACCGACCGCCTTGCTCGAGCCGAGCGACGCCGTCCTGGATCGACTGCTGGATGCCGCGGGCGGACACGCCCTGATGATGACGATCGCCCCCGAGCTGCCGGGCGCGGTCGAACTGATCGCGCGGCGCGCCGGCGACCTTCGTTTCGCGCTCGGCCACACCGATGCGGACGACGTCGCGTTCACCGCCGGCGCCGATGCCGGAGCCCGCCACGTCACACACCTCTTCAACGCGATGCCCCCCTTGACGCACCGCTCACCCGGACCCGTGGCGCGCGCCCTTCTGGACGACAGGATGACCGTCGAAGTGATCGCCGACGGGCATCACCTCGCAGCAGACACCGTGCGGCTGACCCTCCGCGCCGCTGGGCCCGAACGCGTCGTGCTCGTCACCGACGCGATGCCGGCTGCAGGGCTGATCGACGGACACTATGCGTTCGCCGATCGCGAGGTCGAGGTGGTCGACGGAGCCGCTCATCTCCAGGGCACCGACACACTGGCGGGCTCGACGCTGCTGCTCGCCAAGGCCGTGCGTCGCCTGGTCGCGGAGCTCGGGGTTCCGGTGCCGGATGCCGTACGGATGGCGTCGACGAACGCGGCCGACCGCATGGGCTGGTCCGGTCGCGGGCGAATCGCCATCGGTGCCCGCGCCGACCTCGTGCTGCTCACGAAGACCGGGGAGTTCGTGGACACCGTCATCCCTCGACCGTGACCTCGTCACCGCTCTTCATCCTGGGTGCAAGTGCCGGCGCCGCGATGCCGGCGGCGGCGACGAGCGCAAGCACCACGAAGAGCGCGTTCACGACCCCGACCCCGCCCGCGATGAACCCGATCAGGGGCGGACCCACCAGCGAGCCGGCGTAACCGATCGCCGCGACGACGGCGATGCGGGCGGAAGCGTTGCGTGGATCATCCCCCGCCGCCGACATGCCGACCGGAAACGCGAGCGCCACCCCGAATCCCCAGAGCGCCACCCCGGCGAACGAGGCCGGCGCCGCTGGAACGAGGATGAACAGCAGAAGGCCCGCTGCCGCAACGATTGCGGAGACGCGGATCACTCGAACCCGGCCGAACCGCGCGAGCAGCGGCACCCCACCGAGCCGCGCTACGACGATGGCGAAGGAGAAGACGTCGACGGCGAGCGCCGCGAGGCCGTCGTCCGCTCCTCTGCTGTCGACCATGCCGAGCGTGATCCAGTTGTTGCCTGCCCCGTTGGCGAACGACATGCCGACCACGACCAGCCCGATCGCCAGCGTGCGCGGCTCCAGCCATGCCTGACGCAGCGTCGATCCGCTCGGCCTCGGCCGTCTGTCACGCCGCCGCGGGGCCGACGGCGCTACTCCGCTGGTCAAGGGCCGTGCGGCGAAGGGAAGCAGTGCGCAGCTGACCACCGCAACGATGGTCAGCTGCACCATCGGCGAGATGTCGAAGGTGGCAGCAAGTGCGCCACCTGCCGCGCCGACGACCGCGCCGATCGAGAACGACGCGTGGAACCACGGCATGACGGGTTGTGCGAGGTCGTGCTCGATGCCGGCGCCTTCCACATTCATGGTGACGTTGCAGACGCCGTTGCCTAGGCCGAGCAGCATCATGGCGACCAGCGTCAGGGGGAAGTCGTTCAGGAACGTCGACGAGACGCCCGAGAGCACGAGGCCGGCGCAGGCGACGATCAGCGAGCCCACGATGGCGCGCCGGGGAGACAACCGTCGCGCGGCAACGTTCGCGAGAGCGAATCCGGCGATGGAGCCGGCGGAGATGCCGAACGCGAGCACCCCCATCTGCAGGGTGCTCGCGTGAAGCTCGTCGCGAACCGTCGGCGACCTCGACAGCCAACTGGCCACGCTGAGACCGGAGATCCAGAAGATCCCGAGAACGCCGACGAACCGAGCCCTCACGGACGGGGCGGTCCGAGGCCGCCCCGTCCGTGTCTCAGCCCTTGACGGCACCGGCGGACATGCCAGAGACCAAGTTCCGTTGGACGATCATGAAGAAGATCACGACGGGCAACGAGAACAGCACGGAGGCTGCGATCAGCCCGCCATAGTCGGTGCCCTCGTTCGTACTGAACGAGACCAGCCACACCGGCAGAGTGTACTTCGACTGGTCCTGCAGCATCACGTAGGCGGTGATGTAGTCGTTCCACGCGTTGATGAAGGCGAAGACACTCGTGGAGATCAGCCCGGGCAGAACGAGCGGCAGGTAGATCGACCGCAGGATGCGGAACGTACTCGCGCCATCGACCTTCGCGGCCTCCTCGATCTCGTCCGGCAGGGCGATGAAGAAGCTGCGGAGCATCCAGATCGTGAACGGCAGCACGCTCGCGGTGTACGCGAGGACGATGCCGGGATAGCTGTTCAACAGACCGAGGCTCTTGAAGGAGAGGAACAGCGGGATGAGCAACGCCGCCGCGGGGATCATCTGCACGCAGACGATCGCGATCAGGATCGAGCGTCGACCGAAGAACCGGAACTTCGTGACGGCCGCTGCTGCGAGGAAGCCGAGGGTGATCGACACGAACACCGTCGCGAGCGTGACGATGAGGCTGTTGCCGAGGGATGACACGAATCCGGACTTCGTGAACGCGTCGATGTAGTTGACGAGCGACGGCGGGGAGGGAAAGAACGCAGGCGTCGTCGAGACGATGTCGGAGGGCAGCTTGAACGTGGTGTTGAGCATCCAGTAGATCGGGAAGACCCAGATCAGACACAGGATGTACAGCACGACGTGCGCGAGAGGATGCCGGGATCTGAACCGACGGCGACGATGCGGGACTGTCCGGCGGACGGACACCTCGAAGGGCGTCTCCAGCGTTGGTGATTCTGTCGTCGTCATAGCGTCTCTCCGGACTGCACCAGCCGGCGCACGTAGAAGAACGTGATGATCATCAGGATGATGGCGGTCACGATGGCGATGGCGGAGCCCTGGCCGAACGAGTTGGAGGCGAACGCCTTCTGGAACGACCAGATGGCGAGCGTGGTCGTCTTGCCGTTCGGGCCGCCCTGGGTGAGGATCCAGAGCTGGTTGAACGTGTTGAAGTGCCAGATCACCTGCAGGATCGCCGTGATGTAAAGGATGGGTCGCAGGAACGGCAGTGTGATCCTGCGATAGATCTGGAATGGACGTGCGCCGTCCAGCTCGGCCGCCTCGTAGTACTCCGATGCGATCTGGGACTGCCCGGCATACACGGTGAGCGCGACGAACGGTACCGACTGCCAGACGATCAGGATGAACACGATGCCGAACGCCTGGATCGGGTCGCTCACCCAGCTGTGCTGCGTGTAATCGCCGAACCAGCCGAGCTGCGTGATCGCCCAGTTGACCACGCCGTACAAGGGCTGGAACAGCCACTGCCACACCAGCGTCGACGACACCGTCGGAAGCGCCCAGGCGAGGATCAGGATGAAGCTCAGCAGCATGCGGGAGAACCCGTTGACGAGCGTCATGAGCTGAGCCATTGCCATGCCGATGACCATGCACGCCACGCACAGCCCGAGCGTGAACACGAGGGTGCGCACGAGCACCGGCAAGAACTGGGGATCGGTGAAGATCGCGGTGTAGTTCTGCAGCCCGATCCACTGGTTCTCACCGGTGAAGAGCGCGCGCAGGCCGAAGTCCTGGAAGGAATTGATCACGAGCCGCACGAGCGGGTAGCCCAGGATGACCCCGAGCACGATCAACGCGGGCGCGAGCAGGGCCAGCGGTGCTACCCAAGCACGTCGACGCAATCCGCCCGGGCGGCGACCGGGAGTGGCTCCCCCGGTCGCCGCGGGCGTGTCGACGCGTCGCATTGTGCTGTCTGTCTGAACCGACATGTCGTCAACCTTCTGATGGGCCGGCGGGTCACTGCCCCGCGTTGAGCGCCTTTTCGAGATGGGTGCTGAACGCCTGTGCCGATGCCTCGGGCGTTGCAGTTCCCGCCGCCGGCTCCGAGAAGTAGGAGAGCACCGACTTGTCGCTTTCGATGGTGGCCCAGCCCGGCGACGACGGAGTCGCATAGCTCTTCTTGGCCGCTTCGAAGAACGCCTGCTGCTCAGGAGCGATCGAGGGAAGCACCTTGTCGATCAGCTGGTTCGTGATCGGAATATGCCCGTCCATCTTGGTGATCTGATCGATCTGCACCTTCTCAGACGCCGTCAGCTCGATGAACTGCTTGCCGAGATCCTGGTTCTTGCTCTTCGCAGCGATCGAAAGCACCGACCCACCGAGATACGACGGGGCCGACTCACCGGGATGGTTGGGGCTCGGGATGGCGAAGGATCCCACCTTTCCCTTGAGCGTCGGGTAGGTGGTCACGATGGTGGCGAGCGAGTTGCCGTTGCCGATGATGGCCGACGTCTTGCCAGTGCCGAAGATCGCCACCGGATCGGGCGTGTCCATCGGCGCCGTGCGGGATGCCGTCGTGGAGTACTTGTTCTGGAACTCCACGAACTCGGTAAGACCCTTGACCGCTTCCGTGGTGGTCAGGCCGGACTTCCAGGTGCCGCCCTTCTGTGTTGCGATCTTGGCGCCCGTGTCGGTCACCCACGAGAACCCGCCGTACCAGTAGGTGCCGGGGAGATAGATCGGCGAGAAGTCCGCTGCGGTGTTCTTCGCGGCCACCTTTCCGAGATCGGACTCGAAGTCGGCGTAGTCCTTCGGGGCTTCGGTGATGCCGGCGGCCGTCCAGAGATCCTTGTTGTAGATGATGCCTCGCGCACCGGCGTAGAACGGCGCGCCATAGAGCTTTCCGTCGACGGTCGCCGGGCCGACGAGACCGTTGAGCAGGTCGCCGCCATTGGCCACCTTCTTCTTGATGTCGCTGACATCGGCCAGGGCTCCGTTGGCCGCGAACAGCGGAACGTCGGTGTTTCCGATCTCGACGACGTCTGGCGGATTGTCGGTGGCGAGGGCCGTCGTCAACTTGGTGTTGATGTTGTCCCACTGCTGGATCTCGATCTTGACCGTCGCGCCGGTCTCCTTCTCGAACTCCTTCTCGAGCATCTTCTGCGAGTCCGGCGTCAGAGTGTTCTGCATCAGCCAGACGTCAAGCGTCTTGCCCTTGCCATCGCTTGCCGATCCCGACCCGCTGTCGCTGTTGCCGCTGCATGCGGTGAGTGCCAACAACGCGGCCAGACCCGCGGCGCCGACGGCCGCAAACCGTCTCTTGATCATGCTTCCTCCTCGGAGTGTGAGTGCAGTGCGCAGGCCATGCGGCCCTGCCCCAGTGGCATCTGGGCCACACATCTTTAGGAGTATTCATTAATGTTCTTGGCCGGTCAAGCGGTTTCTGTCGCAGGTAACACACCCGACACATAGCGCGCTGGCGCCGCGTCCGGCCGTGCACTTCACGCCTGCGACGCACCCTCAGGAGATCTTCGAGGCCGCCTCGCCGTCGTCGGCCGGCGCCTCGTCTGGCGACAGCCGCGCGGTGAAGACGGATGCCCTCGCCATCGCGACCCCGCGCGTCACCGCGCCCCTGATCGTCGCGTCGGAACCGAGCATGCTCGGAGCGAGTCTGGGATGGAGCGGGGTGAGCTCCGCGACCCGGGACATCAGTTGCTCGCCGAAGACCTCGAGCTGCTGGCCGAGCTCGCCACCGACCACGATCGATTCGGGGTCGAGTGTCGCGGCGATGGTCGCGAGCAAGCGCGCGAGGGCCTCGCCCTGTCGCCGAACAGCACGGATGGCGGGCTCGGAACCTCCCAGGGCGGCGGCGTATACCTTCGCCGGCGTCAGAGGTCCGGCCAGGCCTTCCTCCTTGGCGTAGCCCACCACCGCGTCGATACCGAGCTGTTCCTCCAACATCCCCCGACCGAGGTCATGCGGAACAGCCCCCGGCGCACCGAGCAGCGGAAGGAACCCCACTTCGCCCGCCGCCCCGGATGCCCCGCGGTAGAGCTCGCCGTCGATGACGACACCCATGCCGACCCCGGTGCCGATGTGCAGGTACGCGAACGGGTTCATCCCCGCGCCTGCACCCTCGCTGTACTCGCTGAGCGCCGCAAGGTTCACATCGTTCTCGATGATGAATGGCACGCCGAGCTGTTCATCGAGCAGCACGGCGAGCCGAGGATTCTGCCATCCGGGCATCTGCGCGGCGTAGACGATGTCGCCCGATTGGGCGCGATAGACACCCGGGGAGCCGATCACGGCGCACGTGATGTCGGCGAGATCGAGATCCGCGCTAGCCGCCGCCTGCTCGGCTCCGCGGGCAACAGCGGCAACGAGGGACTTGGCGCTTCGTGCACCGTTGGCTTGATCGTGCCGGCTGAGCTGCCTGCCGAGCAGATCCGCAATGACGATCCTGACCTGGTCGCGCCCGAGATCGACTGCGAGCACCGTGCCCGCCGCCGGGTTCGCCTCGAACACCAGAGCGGGGCGACCCGTCTGCTCTTCGGACTGGCCGCTGGGCCGCACCAGACCGGCCTGCTCCAGATTGGCGAGGGTCGCGAAGACGGTCGGCTGCGA
>JBQCJQ010000314.1:0-4625 GCA_051952615.1 Humibacter sp. | reverse complement strand
ACGACATCCTTCTTGATCTTCGCATCGCTGGTGGAGGCCGGACGGAAGTCGGCGACGGCGGCGGCCATCACCACGATGTCGGCATCGGCTGCGGCATCGGTGACGGCCCGTTGCAGCTCGAGGGCGGTGGAGACGGTGCGCGTCTCGACCCCGTCGGGCGCGGGCACGTCGAGGTGCGCGGCGATGAGCACGACATCCGCTCCGCGATCGCGTGCCGCAGTGGCGATCGCGATGCCCTGCTTGCCGCTCGAGCGGTTGCCGAGGAACCGCACGGGATCGAGTGGTTCCCTGGTTCCGCCCGCGGTGACCACGATGCGGTGTCCCGCCAGGTCACGGCGGACGGGTCGCGGCGACTCCCCCGCACGGTCGAAACGCGACGCCGGACGGGAGGCGATGGCCATGGCGGCGGCGACGATCGCGTCCGGCTCCTCCATGCGCCCGGGGCCCGAGTCCGATCCGGTGAGCTGGCCGACGCCGGGGCCGACCACCGAGACGCCGCGCTCGCGCAGCGTTCGCACGTTGTGCTGGGTCGCCGCGTTGAGCCACATCTCGGTGTGCATGGCGGGGGCGACGAGCACGGGTGCGGTCGTTGCGAGCACCGTGTTCGTGAGCAGATCGTCTGCGAGGCCGTTCGCCAGTTTGGCGATCGTGTTCGCCGTCGCGGGTGCGATCACCACGAGGTCGGCGCGCTTGCCGATGCCCACGTGCCGCACCTCCGAAACGCCCTCGTAGAGGTCGGTGTTCAACGGGTTGCGGCTGATCGCTTCGAAGGTCGGGGCTCCGACGAACCTGAGGGCGGCATCCGTCGCGATCACGTGCACGTCGTGTCCGAGCAGCACGAACGACCGGATGACCGACACTGCCTTGTACGCAGCAATGCCGCCGGTCACACCGACGACGATCGTCAGGGGTGTGGACACGGCGGCACCGTCGCTCGTCACGTCACTCGTCGATGGGACGGACGACGAGCTTGTCTTCGTTGATCTCGTGCAGTGCGACCGAGAGGGGCTTGTCGTCGATGGTCGAGTCGACGAGCGGTCCGACGTTGTCGAACAGGCTTCCCTCGTGGAGGTCGGCGTAGTAGTCGTTGATCTGGCGAGCACGCTTCGAGGCGAAGATCACCAGCGCGTACTTCGACTCGACGCGCGAGAGCAGTTCGTCGATGGGCGGGTCGATGATGCCCTTGGCTGCTGTTGACATGAATACTCCTTCGATCGCGGCTGCCGACGAACCTTGTCGCCGGATGGGCCGCCGAGACGGTGATGGTGCGTGGACGCTGAAGCACTCAGCGTCGTGCGCGCACCTTCATCAAGTCTACGACCTCTCGCGCGGCGTCCGTCACAGTGGTGTTCACGACGCGCGCGTCGAACTCGTCCTGCGACGCCAGCTCGACCTTCGCGGTGGCCAGTCTGTGGTGCTGCTCCTCCGGTGACTCGGTGCCGCGGCCGATGAGCCTGCGCACCAGTTCGTCCCAGCTCGGCGGGGCGAGGAACACGAGCACGGCCTCCGGCATCGCTGCTCGCACCTGCCGTGCACCCTGCAGGTCGATCTCGAGCAGAACGCTGCGACCCTCCCCCAGCGCCCGCTCGATCGGGGCACGCGGGGTGCCGTACCGGTGGCTGTTGTGCACCTTCGCCCACTCGAGCAGTTCGTGATCGGCGACCATGCGGTCGAACTCTGCGTCGTCGACGAAGTAGTAGTCGACCCCGTCGACCTCGCCGGGCCGCGGCGTCCTGGTCGTTGCGGAGACCGAGAGGAGCACGTCGGGATAGTTCTGCCTGATGTACTTGGCGACGGTGCCCTTGCCGACGGCGGTGGGGCCCGCGAGCACGACGAGACGTGTCTGCTCCCGCTGCGCCGCTGTGCCGAAGCGCTCGACCAGGAAGGCACGCAGCCGTTCTCTTTGGTGCTTGCCCAGCCCGCCCAGCCGTTTCACCGGCGAGATCTCCAGGCGCTTCAGGATCTCGGTGGTCTTGGTCGCCCCGATCGCCTTGAGGCTCATCAGAAAGTCGGTGATGCGCAGCGTGCCCTCCGGGCCTTCCGGATGAGCGACCGCGACCTCGAGCACGTCGAGCGGAGGCCTCTCCCCCGACGCGATCGCCGTCTTCACCGCGGCCCGGGCTCGTCGGGCCGCGACGGCGGCCTTGGATGCCGCGACGCGGTCGACCTCGGGCGGTCGGGTCGAACGGGAAGGGGACGGGGACTGCTCAGACAAGGGCGGCACGCACCTCGTTCGCCCTCGTGGAGATGGCGGTCTCGAGCTCATCGGGCCCTGCAGCGAGGATGCCGCGCGACTCGCTCACCAGCAGCACGTCGGCCAGCGAGCCGAAGAGAGCACGGGCATCCTCGACCCTGGCGCCCTGATGGCCGAACCCTGGTGCGAGCACGGGAATCGACGGGATGGGAGCCTGCGCGGTGTCGATGCCGAAGCCGGCCAGGTCGATGGTGGCCCCCAGCACGACACCGAGCGGACCGATCGGATCCCCGATCAGGGCGTTCTCGCGACTCACATCATCGATGATGACACGAGCCACCGTCCGTCCCGAATCGCGGTCGACGGAGTGCTGGATCGTCGCTGCCTCCGGGTTGCTGGTCGCCGCCAGCACGAAGAGCCCCTTGCCCTCCTCCGCCGCAAGGCGGATCGGTCCGGCGAGCGACCCGACACCCTGGAACGCCGAGATCGTCATGGCATCCGCTTCGAGCCTCGAGCCGCGCGTGAGCCAGGCCTCGCCGTACGCCTCGACGCTGGTGCCGACATCGCCGCGCTTGACATCGGCGATGACCAGGAGCCCCGCGGAGCGTGCGGCCTGGAGCACCTCCTCGAGCGCGTGGTAGCCGGCTGACCCGAAGCGCTCGAAGAACGCCACCTGGGGCTTCACGACACCGGCGCGTCCTGCAGCAGCGTCGACGACGCGGAGTCCGAAGTCCCTCGCACCCGACGCGTCGTCGGGCAGACCCCAGTCGGCGAGCAGGTACGAGTGCGGATCGATTCCGACGCACAGCGCCCCGTGCTCGCCGATCGCGGCGGCGAGACGGGAGCCGAACCCCTCATCTGTCATGCGGTCCTCGCCCGGTCGTTCGCGTACTCCTGCAGCGACCGCACCTCGAAGCCCTCCCTGATCGCGTCGATCGACGCGACGGCCGCGCTCAGCTCGGCGATCGTCGTGAACAGCGCGACGTCCGAGGCGATCGCCGCCGCACGGATCTCGTACCCGTCCGCGCGAGCCGATCGGCCGCTCGGGGTGTTCACCACGACGTCGATCTCTCCGCGGTCGATCAGGTCGACGATGCTGGGCTCGTCGGAGTCGCGCACCTCGCTGTACTTGCGCACGGGCTCGGCGGCGATTCCGTTTCGGGCGAGCACCTCTGCGGTGCCGTCCGTCGCGACCAGCCGGTACCCCTGTTGCACGAGCCGCAGGGCGGGAAGCACGATGGAGCGCTTGTCGCGATCGCTTACCGACACGAAGACGGTGCCCGACAGCGGCATCCCGCCGTATGCGGCGGTCTGGCTCTTGGCGAAGGCGCGCGGGAAGTGCTTGTCGATCCCCATCACCTCGCCGGTGGAGCGCATCTCGGGCCCGAGAACCGAGTCGACGGTGCGGCCGTCCTTGGTGCGGAACCGCTTGAACGGCAGCACGGCCTCCTTGACGGCGACCGGTGCGTCGAGCGGCACGACCGAGCCGTCCTGCTCGGGCAGCAGACCGGACCGCTTCAGCTCGGCGATCGTCTCGCCGACCATGATGCGGCTCGCGGCCTTGGCCAGCGGGATGCCCAGCGCCTTCGACACGAACGGGACGGTTCGGCTCGCCCTGGGGTTCGCCTCGAGCACGTAGAGCACCCCGGCCGCGACGGCGAACTGCACGTTGAGCAGCCCGCGCACGCCGACGCCCTGCGCGATCTTGAGCGTGGCCTCGCGCACGCGGTCGACGACGGAGCGTCCGAGCGTCACGGGCGGCAGCGTGCAGCTCGAGTCGCCGGAGTGGATGCCCGCCTCCTCGATGTGCTCCATCACGCCGCCGATGTAGAGCTCCTCGCCGTCGAACAGCGCGTCGACGTCGATCTCCGTCGCGTCATCCAGGAACCGGTCGACGAGCAGCGGATGCCCTGGCCCGATGATCGCCTGGTCGGCGACCCGCACGAAGTAGTCGTCGAGCGACGCGGTGTCGTAGACGATCTCCATGCCGCGGCCGCCCAGCACGTAGCTCGGACGCACCAGCACCGGGAACCCGATCTCGGCGGCGGCCGCCTGGGCGCCCTGGGCGTCGTACGCCGTGCCGTTGCGCGGTGCGAGCAGACCGGCGTTCTCGAGGATCTCAGCGAACAGGCCGCGCTCCTCCGCGAGGTCGATGGCGCTCGGGCTCGTGCCGAGGATCGGAACGCCCGCGGCCTCGAGACCCTTGGCCAGTCCGAGCGCGGTCTGACCGCCGAGCTGCACGACGACGCCGACGAGCTCGCCGGACTGCGACTCCGCGTGGATGACTTCGAGCACGTCCTCGAGGGTGAGCGGCTCGAAGTAGAGCCGGTCGCTCGTGTAGTATTCGGTCGAGACCGTCTCCGGGTTGCAGTTGATCATGATCGTCTCGAACCCGGCGTCGTGCAGGGCGAACGACGCGTGCACGCACGAG
>JBQCJQ010000313.1:0-4627 GCA_051952615.1 Humibacter sp. | reverse complement strand
CGACTTCGTGGCAATCGCGCAAGAAGCGGGTCAGCCGCCCACCGCATACGCGGACGATATGCGGTGATGCGTAGGATTCCTGCCGATGCGTGTTTTGGTGGTGGAGGACGAGCCTCTGATGGCCTCCGCCATCCGTGACGGCCTGCGTCTTGCGGCGATCGCTGCGGACGTCGCAGGTGACGGTGACACCGCGTTGGAGATGCTGAGCATCAACGACTACGACATCGCGGTGCTCGATCGGGACATCCCCGGGCCGTCCGGCGATGAGATCGCCGCGAGCATCGTCGCCTCGGGATCGGGGATGCCCATCCTGATGCTCACGGCGGCGGACCGGTTGGACGACAAGGCGTCCGGTTTCGGAATCGGGGCGGATGACTACCTCACGAAGCCGTTCGAGCTCACGGAGCTCGTCTTGCGGCTGAGGGCGCTCGACAGGCGACGTGCGCACATGAGGCCGCCAGTCAGAGAGCTGGCCGGTCTGCGGCTGGATCCCTTCCGTCGGGAGGTCTACCGCGAGGGTCGCTACGTCGCGCTGACCCGCAAACAGTTCGCCGTGCTCGAGGTTCTCGTCGAAGCGGAGGGCGGTGTCGTCAGCGCGGAGGAATTGCTCGAACGGGCGTGGGACGAGAACGCGGATCCCTTCACGAACGCCGTGCGCATCACGGTGTCGGCGCTGCGCAAACGCCTGGGCGAGCCGTGGGTGATCGCGACCGTGCCAGGGGTCGGGTATCGCATCGACATCCCTCGCTCCGGCGATGGCGCAGCCGCGGGGGATGCCTCGCATGCATAGGGAGCCGGGGATGAGCGTCCGGCTGAAGCTCGCGCTGAGCTACGCCGCGTGCGTCGTGATCGTCGGCGTACTCCTTCTCGCCGTGGTGTGGGCCTTTCTCCTGCGATACGTTCCGATGAATGCCGTCGCCACCATCGGCGGATTCACGCCGGGTCGGGATGACCTCATCCGGGCATTCGTCCCCGCGGCGGCCTGGGCCATGGTCTTCCTGCTGGTGTTCGGCTCGGTGGGCGGCTGGCTCTTGGCGGGCAGGATGCTCCAACCGCTTTCGAAGATCACTCGCGCCACTCGGATTGCGGCAGGCGGATCCCTCTCGCATCGCATCGCGTTGGAGGGGCGCGAGGACGAGTTCCGCGAACTGGCCGACGCGTTCGATGTCATGCTGGCGCGCCTTGAGGTGCAGGATGCCGAACAACGCAGATTCGCGGCGAATGCGTCCCACGAATTGCGCACCCCGCTGGCGATCACACAGACGCTTCTCGATGTCGCCAGGAGCGACCCGGAGCGAGATTCCGATGAGCTGATCGAACGGCTCAGGGTGGTGAACGACAGGGCGATCGATCTCACGGAGGCACTGCTGCTGATGAGCCGTGTCGAGCAGCGGTCGTTCGTCGCCGAGGACGTCGATCTCTCGCTCCTGGCCGAGGAGGCGGTCGAGACGCTGCTTCCGCTGGCGGAGAAGCACGGCATCGAGCTCGAGGTCTCCGGAGAAGTGGCGCCGACGGTCGGTTCGCCCGCCCTCCTCCTGCAGATGGTCACGAACCTCCTGCACAACGCGGTCGTGCACAACCTTCCCGATCACGGGATCGTGCGGGTGAACACCTCGGCCGACGTCGAGACCGTGTCGGTGATCGTCGAGAACACGGGCGAGCAGCTGAGCGCCCAGCTGGTGTCCACGTTGACGGAGCCGTTCCAGCGCGGAAGGGCACGTGTTCGACGCGATCACGCCGGCGTCGGCCTGGGTCTTGCGATCGTGAAGAGCATCGTCTCCGCCCACGGCGGGACCCTTTCGCTCGCTCCGCGCGCCGAGGGCGGTCTGCGTGTGACCGTCGAGCTGCCTGCACAGTGAGTCCGGCCGTGTCGGTCATCCCGTGTCGGTCGTCCGCCGCTAGTCGATCGGAAAGTCGTAGTACGTGTGCGGGTGGGGCTCGTTCCGCAACGTGTAGTGCCACCACTCGGCCGGATACGAGACGAAGCCACTGCGCTCCATGACGGAACGCAACGCGTCCCTGTTGCGCGCCTCGAGGTCGCCGACTCCGGCTGCACCGTGGTGGGAGCGCTGATCCATCAGGTCGTGCCCTCCGCCCATCGCGGCCAGCTCACCCGTGGCCAGACTGTAGAGAGTCAGATCGACAGTGCTGCCCCTGCTGTGCCCCGACTTCATCGCCACGTATCCGAGGGCGAACATGTCGGAGCGCTCGATGTTCGGGTAGTGGCGCTGCTTGGTCATCCCGTCCTCCGGCTGCCTTGACCACCGCACGAAGTCGTCGACCGCTCGCTGCGGGCGGTAGCCATCCCACAGCAGCAGCCCGAACCCGAGGGCCTCGGCTTCTTCCGAGGCTCGTGAGAGCGCACTGCAGAGCGCTGTGGTGCCGACGATCCGGTTCGCACGATATCCGTCGACGGGCTTGCCGACGAAGTTGTCCCAGGTCGCATACTTGGCGTCCCACCTGATCCCGGGAACCAGGTCATCCACGTACACGAAGTCCTCGGTCATCGGGACGCTCCCTCCATCGCGAAAGCGATGAGTCGATCCAGGATGTCCGGGAGCGGGATGCCCGTCGCCGCCATCATCCGCGGGTATCGGCTGTACGACGTCATGCCCGGGAACGTGTTGACCTCGTTCAGGATGACCTCGCCGGCCTCCGTGACGAACAGGTCGACGCGGGCCAAGCCTCGGCAGCCCAGCGCTCGGTAGACCACGCGTGCGGTGTGCTGAACGCGATCGCGCAGAAGCGGAGGGATGTCCGCAGGAACCACGACGGTCGAGTTCTCCGACCTCGTTTCCGGTTGATCCTCCTGATGGATGCGGAAGAACCCGTGCGAGAGACGGATCTCGTCCACCTCGCCGACGATCAGGCCGTCCGCCGTCTCGAGCAGCGCGCATCCGATCTCCCGACCGACGACGGCTTCCTCGATCAAGACCTTGCTGTCGAACTGCTGCGCCGTCGCGACCGCGCTCTGGAGCTCTTCGCTGCTGTCGACGCGGGTGACGCCGAAGGATGAGCCGGAGCGGGCCGGCTTCACGAAGACCGGGTAGCTGAGCCGTTCCGGGTCGCAGTGTCCGTCACCGATGACGGTGCGGAACTTGGGGGTCGCGACCCCTGCGCTGCGCGCCACGAGGTAGGTCAGCGATTTGTCCATCGCGAGCGCGGAACTCGTCACACCGCACCCCACGTACGGGATGCCGGAGAGTTCCAACAGCCCCTGGATGGCGCCGTCCTCACCGAACCGGCCGTGCAGCACGGGCAGAACGGCGTCGAGGTGGATGGTCCGGTAGCGGTCGCCATCCCGCATCATCAGGCCGTGAACCTCGCGATCGGGGGAGAGCGCCACCGGCTGGCGATCGGGATCGTCCTCGTCCTGGCCGGGGCCGCCGCAGAGCCTCCAGTCGCCATCCCTCGTGATCTCGATGAAGATCGGGTCGTATTTGGTCGGATCGAGGTTTCGGGCGATCTCCCGTGCCGACTTGATGGAGACGGGATTCTCTTCGGACATGCCGCCGAAGAGCACTCCGAGTTTCAGTTCAGGCATGCTGGCTCCGTTCGAACTCGATGCAGTTGCGAAGCGTGTTGGTCACGGTGTCGCGCAGCGCGTTCTCCGTGTAGTACGCGGTGTGCGGGGTGACCACGACGTTCGGCATGCGCAGCACCCTGCGGAGTGTTCCGTTCTCGATCGACCGGCCTCGGCGATCGGTGTAGAAGATTCCGTCCTCGCCCTCGACGACGTCCAGGCCGGCTCCCCCGAGTCGACCGTCCTCAAGGGCGCCGACGAGCGCTTCGGTGTCGACGAGTGCGCCCCTGCCGGTGTTGATCACGAACGCGCCGGATTTCATCCGCGCGATCCGGTCGCGATCGAGCAGGTGATGCGTCTCGGCGGTCAGCGGGGTGTGCAGGGTGACGATGTCGCTGCGGCTCAGCAGGTCGTCAAGTCCGACGTGATCGACGGTCGCCTTCGCCGTGCGGTCGTGGGTGAGGATGCGGCATCCGAATGGTCGCAGCCGGTCGACGACCGCGCTGCCGATGCGTCCGGTGCCGACGACGCCGACAGTCAGGTCGTGCAACTCCTTGCCGCGCACGCTGGCCAGCCGAAAGTCGCCGACCTCGGTGCGCGTGATGACGGATCGCGCGTTGCGCAGGACCATCAGCATCAGCATCACCGTGTAGTCGGCGACGCCATGCGACGAGTACTCGACCCCTTCCACGGTGATGCCGAGTTGTCGCGCGAAGTCGACGTCGATGTGATTTGTGCCGGCGCTTCGCGTGGAGATGTAACGGATGCCCTTCGCCGCCAACTCCTGAAGCGTGGAGCGCGACACCGGAGCCCTGTGGCTCACACTGATGCAGCGCTCACCGCTCGCAAGGCCGATGGCGGACTCGGATGCGGCCAGGTCGGTCATCCTCAGCGTCACGCCGAACTGCGGTGCCAGCTGCCGGAACAGGGCCTCCTCATCGGGAGCGCAGTCATAGACGGACAAGCCGACGAGCCGATCGAAGGTGACCGCGCTCCCGATCGATGCCGGTTCGGTGAGTGTCATGCATCCAGTGCACCGGGGCCGCCGTTGCCAGGGCGTATCCGATTCTCGATACGCGCGCGATATGAGCGGCCATCCTCGGC
>JBQCJQ010000312.1:0-3101 GCA_051952615.1 Humibacter sp. | reverse complement strand
CCGCCAAGTTCCCGTTCGGGCACGGCCTCTCATACACGTCCTTCGAGTGGTCGGATGCCCGGGTCGACGCCGACTCCGTCACCACCTCCGGCACGGTAAACGCCTCCCTGAGGGTGACCAACACCGTCGACCGGGCCGGCATCGAGAATGTGCAGCTCTACCTGCACGATCCGGTGGCATCCGTCGTGCGGCCGGTGAACCGGCTGATCGGGTATGCGTCCGTTCCGCTCGAGGCCGGCGCATCCGCCACCGTGTCCTTCGAGGTGAACGCAGACCTCTCCGCGTTCACAGGGCGCGACTACACGCGGATCGTCGAGCCCGGGGAGCTCGAGCTGCGGCTGGGTGCGTCGAGTGGCGACATCCGCTTCGCTCTGCCCGTGACGCTCACCGGCCCGGTCCGAGTGGTCGACCACACGCGAGAGCTGCGCAGTACGGTCACCGTCAGCCCGGCCTAGAGCGCCGAGGCGGGCCACGGCACGCGACGGCGACGGAACGCCACGACGACTCCGACGATCGCGATCGGCAGCAGGATGGCGAACGCCCAGCTCACCGCCGTGCCCGGTGCGGCGCCCGAGGAGTGCAGCGCCGAGTAGAGCCCGCCGCAGACCATGGCGGCCCACGCGGCCGTCGCGGTCTCGGCGAACGACACCAGCGGTCCGACACGGTGCGCGGGCGCCGGTCCCTCGAACGACTCGGACATGACGAGCGGGTAGGCGACACCCATGCCGAGGCCCGCGACGAGCCCGGCGACGACGACGATCGCGATTCCCGTCGGCCCTGACGCGACGACGCACGTGAGCGTCAGCGCCGCGACGGCGACCGTGACGAATACCAGGCCCTTCGTCACCCGGTCCGGCCGCGCCGACGGCCGCGGGCGCAAACCGGCGAGGGTCCACATCACCAGAGCTCCCGTGATCGCGATGGATGCCCAGAGCAGCCCGCCCCCGAGTGCCTCGATCACCGTGACCGAGAGCAGCACGTCGACACCGAAGAACGCCGCGCACAGTGCGCCGAAGGTGCTGAGGGTTCGCATCAGCCGGGCATCCTGCGACCCGCGCGCCAGGAAGGCGACGATCCCGACGGCAGCACCCACGCCCGCCACGGCGAACAGGCCGAACGCGAAGGGCCCCGTCCAGGCCGAGGCGAGTGCTCCGACTCCCAGAAGCGCGGCGACGACGACGCCCGCGGTCGCGCGCACCTGCTCCCTGCGCCGCTCCCACGGGATGGCGGACGAGTACGCACCCATCAGCACGCGAGCACCCACCACCAGGATGAGCGGCCAGGCGAACGCCCACCGCCATCCGACCCACTGCGCGATCGCCGCGTTCAGCGCCGGGCCGACGATCGAGGGGATGATCCACACGAACGCGTAGAGCCCGAGAACACGCGGACGCTCGCGGTCGTCGAACAGGCCGCCGATGGCGGCGGCGCCGAATCCGGTGATCAACCCGAGCCCGATGCCGCGAACGACCATGCCGGCGAGCACCCACACCATGCTCGGCGCGAACGAGCTGAGCACCACGCCGACCGCGTAAACGATGGTCGCCACCGCGATGACGACGGTCGGGCGGATGCGCGCCAGCAAGGGAGCGCTGAACGCGAGCATGAGCACCGCCGCGATGTTCCCCGCGGCCAGCGTCGCACCGAACAGCGCGAAGCCGTGCAGCTCGGATGCCACGACGGGCAGCACCGTCGAGACGGCGAGACCCTGCATGCCGCCGCCGAACTCCGCCAGCAGCATGCCGAGCAGGAACACGCCGCGCCCGCCATGGAAGACCTGGCGGAGGGGAACCTGCTGCATCAGTCCACCGTATTACCCAGCCCGCTCACCCCGAGCCCTCCCCTCACCTCGCCCACACCCCCTCCCGAAAACAGCAGAGATCGCGCTCTCGCCGCCAGAACAGCAGACAACCTGCTGTTCCCGGTGACACCTGCTGTTTTCGGCGCGCCGTGGGGATCGATAGTTCGGGGTGGGATGTCGAGCGGTGCGGGGCCGGCTAGGCGACCTCGACGGGGACCGGGCGGCCGCCAGCCTGCGCGGTGTAGGTGTCGTTCGTGCGGCTCAGAACGACGTCGACCGGAGTGCCGTCGACTCCCAGCACGCGCACCGTGCCCGGCTCGGCGCCCGGATACACCCGCAGCACGAGCCCGTCGACGAAGTCGTAGTCCGGCCGGTCGTCGCGTGCTCCGATCGGCAGCACCGCACCGTCGCGTACGTAGAGGGGAAGGGAGTCGAGTGCGTGCGTCTCGGTTCGCCATGCTCCGCCATCCACGTGCTCGCCCGTGAGCAGGCTGGTCCACCCGCCCTGCGGCAGATAGAACTGCACAGACCCGTCGGCCGAGAACACGGGAGCGACCAGGATGTCGGAGCCGAGCATGTACTGCCGGTCGAGGTACGCCACCGCCGGGTCGTCCGGGAACTCCAGCTGCATCGGCCGCATGACGGGGATGCCACGCTGGGACGCCTCGCCGCCCGCCGCGAACAGGTACGGCATGAGCCGGTTCTTGAGCTTCGCGAAGCGCCTGGTCACCGCGACAGCGCTGGTCGCGCTCTCGTCGTACTCTCCCGTGACGGGATCGCGGTCGAACATCCACGGCACGCGGTACGAATCGCTGCCGTGCAGTCGCGAGTGGCTCGAGAGCAGGCCGAACGCGACCCAGCGCTTGAAGACATCCGCGTTGGGCGTGCCCTCGAAGCCGCCGATGTCGTGGCTCCAGAACGAGAACCCGCTGAGCGCGAACGAGAGCCCGCCGCGCAGCGTCTCGGCCATCGAGGGGAACGTCGACGTGCTGTCCCCGCCCCAGTGCACCGGCATGGTCTGACCGCCGACGGTCGCCGAGCGGGCGAACAGGACGGCGTCGCCTTCGCCACGCTCCTCGACGAGCACGTCATGCACGGCCTTGTTGTAAAGGTGTGTATAGAGGTTGTGCACGCGCTCGGGCGACGAGCCGTCCGCGAAGGTCGCGTCGAGCGGAATCCGCTCGCCGAAGTCGGTCTTGAACGCGTCGACCCCGCCAGCGACGAGGGCGCGCAGCTTCTCCTGGAACCAGGCCGTCGCTTCAGGGTTGGTGAAGTCGACGACGGCCATGCCCGGCTGCCA
>JBQCJQ010000311.1:0-5873 GCA_051952615.1 Humibacter sp. | reverse complement strand
GTAGTCGTTCTCGAAGTCGACCCAGCGCGCCTGCCTGGTGACGTACTCCTGCCAGTCGGTGCTGTAGGTGAAGACGGATCGGCGGGCGGCGGCGTTGAACGCGGCGATGCCCATGTCGTCGATCTGGCTCTTGTCGGTGATGCCGAGTTGGCGCTCCACCTCCAACTCCACCGGAAGTCCGTGTGTGTCCCAGCCGAACCTGCGGTGCACCTGCTTGCCGCGCATGGTCTGGTAGCGCGGGAAGACATCCTTGGCATATCCGGTCAGCAGGTGCCCGTAGTGCGGCAGGCCGTTGGCGAACGGCGGGCCGTCGTAGAACACCCACTCCGGGCATCCCTCACGCTGCTCGATGGAAGCGCGGAAGGTGTCGTCGCTCTTCCAGAACGCGAGGACGTCCTCTTCGGTCTGGGGAAAGCGCGGCGAAGGGACGACGGTCTCGTTGTGTTCGTGCGACCGATTGTTCTCGGCGGGCTTGGGGTACGGCATGCTTCTCCCGGGCAGGATCCTCTTCTGCACGAGGACGCTTCCGGCCCTCTGAGCATCGTGCCGGTAACGCGGTACCACCCCGCTTGCCACGCACCGGCATCCGTCGGCGGCACGCGACCACTCATCCACGCTGTGACGGGCTGACCCGTTCGGTTCTAGTTGGCGCCGCGCTCAGATGGAGCCGCAGCGGAGACGCCGTTCTTCCGAAGACTCCCCGGTGATGGCCGGATCGCAGTCGTTGCCCGTCAGTCTACAGCGCGCTCGCTCGCTCCCGCCGCGACCGGCGTGGGGATAACCCCCGTACGCATTCGGGAAGCCACCGGATGGAAGGCCCGACCGCCGCCAGCGAGCCTGGATGCATGAGTGATCCGAAGGAGATGCACCATGGCTGAGATCATGGGAACGATGACCGCCGACCGCGCGCTGACGCACGTCGCGCCTTCCTCCCCTCCGGGGTTCTGGAGTCGCTACGGTGCGCTCTGGCGGCGCGTGCCGATCGAGGTCGGTGTTCTGTTCGTGGCGTTCCCGCTCGCCGTCATCGCCGTGAGCGTGCTGGCGTCGCTCTTCTTCACGGGCGTCGGCCTGCTGGTGCTGATCGTGGGGTTCTTCCTCGTGCTCGCGTCGCTCTACATCGCACGCGGTTACGGCACGCTCACCATCGCGCTTCTCGAGGCGACGGGACAGCCGCGCATTCCGCGGCCGGAATGGCGGGGACGAGTGGGCACCGGCTTCATCGGACGCGTCTTCAGTCCCATCGCAGACGGCCGCTACTGGCTGTACCTGTTCGACGCCATGATCGCGGAGATCGTCGTGACGACCATCACCTGGGGCATCATGATCGCTTGGGTCTCGACCTCCCTGAGCGGCGTCACGTACTGGATCTGGGGCGGATTCCTGCCCACGGGCAACAGCCCGGTGTGGATCTCTCACATCGTGTGGCAGTGGGCGACCGGAAGCCCCGCCGCCTTCGACCCTCGCCTCGGCAACATCCTGCTCTTCGGCGTCGTGGGTCTGATCTTCCTGTTCACGCTTCCGTTCGTGACCCGTGGCTTGATCCGCCTGAACTGGGTGGTCGCGCGCGGTCTTCTCGGCGCGTGGTCGTCGCAGGAACTCCGCAGGGAGGTCAGCGAGCTCTCTGAGTCGAGGGCGGCGGCCGTCGCGGCGGAAGATCGCACGCTGCGGCGCCTCGAGCGGGACATCCACGACGGTCCGCAGCAAGGGCTCATCCGGCTGCGCATGGACATCGCGGCAGCACAGCGACGCATGCGAGACGACCCGGATGCCGCAGCCCGACTGCTGGACGAAGCCTCGACGACGGCTCAGGACGCCCTCGACGAGCTGAGGGCCCTCTCCCGCGGGTTCGCGCCGCCGATCCTGCAAGACCGTGGTCTCAAGGCCGCGCTCGACTCCCTCGCCTCACGCAGTCCCGTGCCGGTCGCCGTCGAGTACTCCCTCGCCGAGCAGCCGCCGCTGCCGCCGGAGGTGGAGCGGAACCTCTACTTCGTCGCCGCCGAGTTGCTCGCCAACGTGACGAAGCACGCTGGGGCGTCGGCAGCCTCAGTTCGCGTCGCGCCCGTCGGCGGCTCCGTGCTGCTCACCGTCTCGGACGACGGACGAGGCGGAGCCACCTTCGCGGAGGGTCACGGCCTCTCCGGCATCAGGGAACGGGTGACGGCGATGCGCGGCACGACCGAGCTCGCCTCCGACCCGACGGGAACGACGGTGAGCATCGCGGTGCCGTTATCGTGAGTGCGTGACCGAGCCCCTCCGTGTGCTGCTGGCGGACGATTCCGTGCTGCTGCGCGAGGGGCTCGTCCGCGTGCTCGAGGAAGCGGGGTTCGTCACCGCCGGCGCGTTCGGTGATGCCGACTCTCTGCTCGCCGCGGCGGAGACCGTTCCGTTCGATGTCGCCGTGCTCGACGTGCGCATGCCGCCGACGTTCAGGGACGAGGGCGTGCGCGCGGCGTTGGCGCTGCACGCCGCGCATCCGTCCTGCGGCGTGCTCTTGCTCAGCCAATACGTGGAGACCACCTACGCACGAGAGCTGCTCGGCACCGGCGCCGGCGGCATGGGATACCTGCTGAAAGACCGTGTCGCCTCCCTCGAGGAGCTGACGGATGCCGTCGTCAGGGTCTCCGCCGGCGGAACGGTGCTGGATCCCGAGGTCGTCGCCCAGCTCGTCGACCGGCGGGCCGACCCGCTGGCGGCGCTCACCCCGCGGGAGCGCGAAACCCTTCAGCTGATGGCAGAGGGCCGAACCAACGCGGCCATCGCCGATCGGCTGCACGTCGGCGTCGGCGCCGTGGAGAAGAACGTGTCAGCCATCTTCGTCAAGCTCGGCCTCGACGACTCCGGATCAGACCATCGCCGTGTGCTCGCCGTGCTCACCTGGCTCGACTCCGCCGGCTGATGAATCGACGCCGGCGAGATCCACGCTGACGGCATCCACAAGGTCACGAACGTAACGCTGGAGGTAACATCCACCACCGACCGCCGCACAGGCACCACACTTGAAGCCCGTGACCGATTCCACAGCCATCGCCTCTCGAACAGCAGACCGGAACGCCTGGCGGGTGACCCTCGCCTCTCTGGTCGGCACCTCACTGGAGTCGTACGACTTCTACGTCTTCAGTTACTTCAGCGCGGTCTTCAGCGCGGCCGTGTTCTTCCCGACGCAAGACAAGGTGGCTGGACAGCTCTACGCCTTCCTCGTGCTCGCGACCTCGTACTTCGTGCGCCCGATCGGCGCCATCATCTTCGGACACCTCGGCGACCGGATCGGCCGACGCGCGACTCTGATCTGGACCATCGGCATCATGGGCGTGGCCACCACCCTGATCGGCCTGCTGCCCGGATACGGCACGATCGGCATCGCGGCGCCCATCCTGCTCGTGACGCTGCGGATCATCCAGGGCATCTCGCTCGGAGGCGAGTGGGGCGGATCGATCCTGGTCGGCGTCGAGCACTCCACGGCGAAGCGCCGCGGCTTCTACGCCGCGATCCCCCAGCTGGGTTCGCCGATCGGCACGATCGTGACGTCCGTGCTCTTCCTCGTGCTGAGCGCGACCCTGAGCCAGGCCGACATGGCCGCATGGGGATGGCGAGTGCCGTTCCTGATCGCGCTCCCGTTGCTCGCCGTCTCGCTGTACCTGCGCATCTCCATCGACGAGACGCCGGTGTTCTCGCACCTCGCCACCGCGAAGAAGCTCGACAGGGTGCCGGTGCTCGACGTGTTCCGCAGACAGCCCGTGACGTTGGTCGTCGCCATCGGTGCCGCCCTGCTCGGCATCGGCTCGTACGCCCTCATGAACACCTACACGACGAACTACGGGGTGGCGTCGCTCGGCTTCGACTACACGCAGGTCTTCACCGCGACCACGATCGGAAGTCTCCTGCAGCTCGTGACCATCCCGCTCTTCGGCCTGTGGGCGACCCGCATCGGGTCGGCGCGCGTCGTCTGGCTCGGGGCTCTGACCACCCTGATCATCGCGTTCCCGATGTACTTCCTGCTGCAGTACGCCACCTTCGGCATCCTGGTCGGCACCATGATCATCGGCGGCATCTTCCCCACGCTCAGCTGGGCCGGCCTCGGCGGCCTGATGGCCGACATCTTCGGCCAGTCGATCAGGTACAGCGCACTGTCGATCGCCTACGCGATCGCCGCCGCGATCTCAGGACTGATCCCGCTCTGGACGGATGCACTCGGCGTGGTCACCCACGAGGCGTGGTGGCACCCGGGCGTCGTGCTCGCGATCCTCTCGGCGATCACGCTCGTGGCGGCGCTTGCGGCGGCATCCATCGCGAAGCGTCGGCGTGAAGACATCGTCGACGCCGACGACGTGCTCGAGTCGGAGCAGGTGGGCGCCGTCGCGGGCTGAACGGGGCTCCGGTAGACTGGCGGGCATCCCACACTCAGGCACCAGTTGACACGGTGCCGCACATACCGCGATGGAGTTCCGCCATGACCGACGCCCAGAAGAACGACGCCCAGCCCAGTTCAGGCGCTTTCGGACGAATTCCTGACAAGCCGGCGCTCGAGGGACTCGAGCGGGTGTGGGATGAACGGTGGCGCGCCGACGGCACATATCACTTCCCGCGGGAAGCCGCACTTCGCGACGGCCGCGGTGCCATCTACTCCGTCGACACTCCGCCGCCCACCGCCTCGGGCTCGCTCCACATCGGACACGTGTTCAGCTACACGCACACCGATGTCATCGCCCGCTACCAGCGGATGCGCGGCAAGCACGTCTTCTACCCGATGGGCTGGGACGACAACGGTCTGCCGACCGAGCGCCGCGTGCAGAACTACTACGGCGTTCGCTGCGACCCCTCGCTGCCGTACGAGGCGGACTTCGTGCCGCCCTATGAGGGCGGGGACAACAAGAGCTCGCGCGCGGCCGACCAGAAGCCGATCTCGCGACGCAACTTCATCGAGCTCTGCGCACAGCTGACGGTCGAGGACGAGAAGCAGTTCGAGGCGCTCTGGCGAGACCTCGGCCTCTCCGTCGACTGGGGCCAGACGTACCGCACGATCGGCGACGAGTCGTTGTTCGTCTCCCAGCTCGCCTTCCTGCGCAGCGTGGAGCGCGGCGAGGCGTACCAGGCCATGGCGCCGACGCTCTGGGATGTCACGTTCCGCAGTGCCGTCGCACAGGCCGAGCTCGAGGACCGCGACCAGCCGGGCGCGTTCCACACCATCTCCTTCCACGGCGACGACGGGCCTGTCGTGATCGCCACGACCCGCCCCGAGCTGATCCCGGCCTGCGTCGCCCTCGTCGCGCATCCCAGCGACGAGCGCTACAAGCCCCTGTTCGGCAAGACCGTGCGCACCCCGGTCTTCGGCGTCGAGGTGCCCGTGCTCGCCCACCACCTGGCCGAGCCCGACAAGGGAACCGGAATCGCCATGGTCTGCACCTTCGGCGACATCACGGATGTCACGTGGTGGCGTGAGCTCGATCTGCCGACGCGCGCGGTGATCGGCTTCGACGGCCGCATCCTTCCCGAGCCCCCGGAGGCGCTCGCGACAGATGCCGCCAAAGAGGCGTATGCCGCGCTGGCGGGCAAGACGGTGTTCTCCGCGAAGCAGGCGATGGTCGAACTACTCAAGGAGTCCGGGGACCTGCTGGAAGACTCGAAGCCCATCACCCACCCGGTGAAGTTCTACGAGAAGGGCGACCGACCGCTCGAGATCGTCTCCACCCGACAGTGGTACATCACCAACGGTGCGCGTGACGCGGCGCTGGCCGACCGGCTCGTCGAGCTCGGCAAGCAGATCGACTGGCACCCCGACTTCATGCGGGTGCGCTACGAGAACTGGGTCGGCGGACTCTCCGGCGACTGGCTGGTCTCACGCCAGCGGTTCTTCGGCGTCCCGATCCCCGTCTGGT
>JBQCJQ010000310.1:0-2176 GCA_051952615.1 Humibacter sp. | reverse complement strand
CGCTCACCACGGACATCCACGTGATCGTCTCGCCCATCCTGGGCAGCCAGGCGATCGTCTTCAAGGCCCAGTCGCCTCCGTCGACTCAGACCGTCGAAGTGTTCGCCAGCGGTGAGATCGAGAACTGGCCGTTCGATGTCTACCGGGCAGACAAAATGGTGGTGCTCGCGTACGTCGACTCTGATGGTGTCGCCCGTCCGATCCCCACGAACGTCTGGCTGACAGGTGGGGTTCCGGGGTGGAACGTCGATGCCCAGCTGGTCGGCAAGGCGCCGGCTGAATCGCCGCAGACGTTGCCGGAAGCGCTCAACACCCTGCCGGCCATCGACGTGTGGGCCCCTCGCTCCGGCAGCACCATCGCGTTCGCGTTCGTGCTGCTCGCCCTGCTCGTCGCCATGCCGTGCCTCGTGCTGTACGTGGCGATCATGGCGTTCCGCGGCAGGCGGAAGCTCGAGCCGTCGTTCATGGGGTGGATGGGCGCCATGCTCTTCGCGACCATTCCCCTGCGCGGGTTCCTGCCGGGATCGCCCCCGATCGGCTCCTGGATCGACTTCACGGTCGTGCTCTGGGTCGTCGTCGGCCTGATCGCCGGGCTCGTGGTCTACGTCGCGGCGTGGTCGCGGTGGTCGCCTCCGCACCACCTGCCTCCCGACGGCCCGCCCCCACGTTCATAACTCCTGCAGATCCGCCGACGGCGGGAGGCCGATCCGCGTGGTTCCGGGGATACGGCTGGGGACCGGTCCGTTTTTGCAGGAGGTATGCGCAATCGGGGGCGGCTGACCCCGGGCTGGCCCGGCTGGGCCGAGGCCGGCTGACCCCGCGGCGGCCGACCGCGGCGCGGGCGCGGTTGCGCAATCCCACAGGCATCCGGCGGTCGCCCCGACCCGCGTGTGTCGCATCCGTACGGCGAACTGGCCGCTCACAGACTGCCGACCTACCGTGATGGGAAGAAACGGGACGTCTGCGTGCTCCGTCGTCCGCAGCATCCCGTGAACTCGCCGCCGCCGCACCCGGCGGAACGACCCTACCGACCCACGGAAGAAGGCCTTGCGATGGTTGACACCGCCTCGACGCCCGCCACCGAGCGCACCACGCGCCCTCAGCGCACCGACTACACGGCTCAGACCGGCCCGATCGACGTCGATGCGCCGCCCGCGACCGTGGATGTCGCTGAGCTCGGTCGTCGGCTGATGGGCACGTGGGCCGACATCCGCATCGCCGCCCGCGAGCTGGCCAAGAATCCCGACATGCAGCGCATCGAGGGGCTCAGCCTCGAGGAGCATCGCACAAGGGCGTTCGGTCAGCTGAAGCTGCTCGTCGAGAACGGCCAGGTGCATCGCGCCTTCCCGAAGTCGCTCGGTGGCGGCGACGACCACGGTGGCAACATCGCCGGATTCGAGGAGCTCGTCACCGCCGACCCGTCGCTGCAGATCAAGAGCGGCGTGCAGTGGGGGTTGTTCGGGGCCGCCGTGCTGCACCTCGGCACGGCGAAGCACCACGAGAAGTGGCTGCCGGGCATCATGAGCCTCGACGTGCCCGGCGCGTTCGCCATGACCGAGACGGGCCACGGATCGGATGTCGCATCCATCGCCACCACCGCCACCTACGACCCCGCCACCCAGGAGTTCGTGATCGACACTCCGTTCCGCGGCGCGTGGAAGGACTACCTCGGAAACGCGGCGAAGGACGGCATCGCCTGCACGCTCTTCGCGCAGCTCATCACCAAGGGCGTCAACCACGGGGTGCACTGCTTCTACGTTCCGATCCGCGATGCGGCGACGGGCGAGTTCCTGCCGGGAATCGGCGGTGAGGATGACGGCCTCAAGGGTGGTCTGAACGGCATCGACAACGGGCGTCTGCATTTCACGGGTGTGCGCATCCCGCGCGAGAACCTGCTGAACCGCTACGGCGACGTCGCAGAGGACGGCACGTACACCAGTCCGATCGCGAGCCCCGGCCGCCGGTTCTTCACCATGCTCGGCACCCTCGTGCAGGGTCGTGTCTCGCTCGACGGAGCCGCCACGCTCGGCGCCGCGATGGGCCTGACGATCGCCATCACCTACGGCAACCAGCGCCGCCAGTTCACGGCGGGCAGCGACACCGACGAAGAGGTGCTGCTCGACTATCAGCGCCACCAGCGGCGGCTCATCCCTCGTCTCGCAACGACCTACGCTCA